>CANPWX010000079.1 GCA_947585065.1 uncultured Bacilli bacterium
AAAAAAAATTATTATGAATATTTAAAGACAAAAACAACAGAAGAAAATGCACTTTCAACTGTTTTAAAAGGATTTCCAATTATAAAAGTAGTAGAAAAATAATTATTTATTTTAAAGAACAACCTTGTACGTAATTTCTTTTTTTCATTTCTTTATCAATATCATTTAATACACAAAACTTTTTCAAAAGCCACTTAGGCTCAATCAAATCTATAGGATTAGGATCACCTGTAATACGATGAATAACAATTTCTGGATTTAAATATCCCAGTTGTTCACACACAATATCAATATATTCCTCTTTTGTTAAAATCGGAAATTTTTCTTGTTCATAAATTTGAGCCAGTGGAGTATCCTTTAAAATATGAAGCATATGAATTTTAATGCCATCAATTCCTAACTGATTTAAATATTGAACTGTTTCAATCATCATTTCCTTTGTTTCATAAGGAAGTCCATTAATAATATGAACAACGACAGGGATTTTTCTTTTTTGAAGTTCTTTCACACAAGTTTCAAAATTTTCTAAAGTGTGTCCTCGATTAATAAATTGCAAAGTTTTCTCATGAATAGACTGAAGCCCTAATTCAACTGTCAAAAATGTTTTTTGATTTAATTCTTCTAAATAATCATAAATTTCATCAGAAAAGCAATCACTTCGAGTCGCGATAGACAATCCAACGACATTTGGTATTTCTAAAATAGTTTCATATTTTTCTTTCAGAGTCTCTAAAGGAGCATAAGTATTGCTAGCAACTTGAAAATACCCAATATAAAGACTATTAGGCCATTTTTGTTCCATTTGAGTTTTGACTTTTTCAAATTGAGTCTTTAAATCATCCTCTTTTTTACCAGCAAAATCACCACTTTGATGAGAACAAAAAATACAACCCGAGTGATTTTTATAATTAGGACAAGTAAATCCCGCATTTAAACTAACTTTAAAAACTTTTTGATGAAATTTTGTTTTATAAAAATAATTGAGAGTATGGTAACGTTTATTATCAAACGAATAAGAAAATTCTTGCATTTCTTCACTTCCTAGAAATTTATTATAACAAAACTTTACATCGAAAAGAAGAAAAATATTTGCAATTCGCGAGGTTTCTTGATATTCTAATGGAAGAAAGTAGGATGTTCATGAAAGAAGTAGAACAAGCTATAAATCATTACTTAAATTTTCTTGCAAGAGACATTTTAAAAGAATATAAAGTAAGTTTAGGACCAAGTAATATTTCTTTAATTACTAGAATGATTCAAGAGGATAATTTTATCTCATTACAAGAGGAAAAAAGCATATGGATTTTTACAGTAAAAACAGATAGTAAAGATCTTGCAATAGAAGAAATAAAAAGAAAAATTCCTAAAAAAATTTTTGGACTTCTCATTAATCCTAATTTTATAAATAAAAACTTAGAAGGAAGAGAAAAAGAATTTGTAGAAGATTTAACAGAAGGATTACAAAATATTTATATTAAATCTTTTTGTGAGAAATATCATTATGTTTATGAATTACCAATAGAAAAAGAAAGCACTTCCATTGTCTATAGTTTGTTAGCCGTAAATTCAGAAGAAATTAATAAAGATGCAATGGTATTTCAAACGGATTTTGAATATATGATGCAAATGTATCATTTATTAACTGGTAGAAATTTAAAAACTCTGTATGAAAATACCTATTTTACCGAAAAAGAAATAGAAAAAATAAAACCATTTTTAAAACAATATTTCACACAAGACCTTGATTACTACAAAATACATAATCAAAAAAAGAAAATGCGTCAAGAATTACTTGATACTATTTCCAAAAATGAATTTTCTTTAGAAGAAGTTAATGAAGCAATAAACCAAATGAGTTTTTGTATTTCAGAAGAAGAAATACAAAAACGTGTTAAAAAAAAGAAATCAACCAATGGATACTTAGAAGGAGGTTTTATTTTATTTTTCTGTACATTAATGGGAATTCTTTTAAGTATTTTCCTTCTCCTACGATAAGGTATTTCAGAAATAAAAAAAACATGATATAATTTGAATAGATAATAAGGGATGATGAAAAATGAATGGGATGGATGCTCATTTTAAAGTAGATTATACGAAAGCCAAAAGTAAACCAGAAGCAATTTTTTCGGGATCAAATTATCGAATCACAATACTAAGCAGTCGTTTGGTACGATTGGAATATAACAAAAACGGTAATTTTTTTGACGATTTAACAGAACAAGTAATAAATCGTGATTTTGAAGTCCCTAATTTTAAAGTGGTTCAAGATGATCGAAACCTAGAAATTACAACGGATTATTTTATGCTAAAATACCAAAAAGAAAAACCATTTGAATCATTAAATATTGAGATTTATTTACTGAATACAGATAAAACTTGGTATATGAAAAACAAAGAAGTAAGAAATTTTAAAACAAGTGGTCGTGGTTTAGAAGAAGAACATCCTGATTATCAAAAAGGATTATATTCGGTAGATGGCTTTGCGACTTTAGATGATAGTAAATCCATGATTTTAAGTCCAGATGGTTTCTTAGTTTATAATAATACAAATAGGATAGATCTCTATGTATTTATGTATCGAAGAGATTTTGGCTTATGTTTAAAAGACTATTTCGAACTAACAGGATATCCTCCTTTAATTCCAAGATATGCCCTTGGTATTTGGTGGAATAAAAGCGAAATTTATAATTTTAATGATATTGATAACTTACTTCAAAATTTTAATCGTCATGGAATACCTATATCAGTACTTTTATTAGATGAATTTTGGCATTTAAAAGATGCAAGAGATTTAACAAAATATAAAACAGGATATACATTTAATCGTAATTTATTTTCTGATCCAAACTATTTCGTTAATTTTTTACATGAAAGAGGAATAAAACTTGGACTTTCTATAAATCCAATTGAAGGAATTATGCCTCATGAAGATGCCTACGAACCAATTGCCAAAGCACTTGGACTATCAGACAAAAGTACAATTCCTTTTAATGTTTTTGATAAGTTTATTTTAAGTTGTTATCTTCATCAATTAATTGGCCCATTAGAACAAAAAGGAGTTGATTTTTTCTGGATTGATTATGGAAATCCAAAAGACTTATATACAATCCGTGCTCTTTCTCGTTATCATATGGAAAATTATAAAAAATCAGAAGAAAAAAGAGGATTACTTCTTACGAGAAATGGATTAGTATCCGCGCATCATTATCCAGCATTATATAGTGGAAAAACAATTGTATCGTGGGAAACTCTAAAAAACATTCCTTACTTTAACTCAATGGCCTCAAATAAAGGACTTACTTGGTGGAGCCATGATATTGGGGGATACATGGGAGGAATAGAAGACTCTGAGTTATATGTCAGATATGTCGAACTAGGTTGTTTTAGTCCTATTTTTCGTTTAGCAAGCAAAAATGGTAAATATTACAAAAGAGAGCCATGGAAGTGGGATGTAAAGACACTTCAAATTGTCAAAGAATACACGGTTCTACGTCAAAGACTAATTCCCTATTTATATACAGAAGCCTATAAATATCATAAAGTAGGAATGCCAGTGATTCAACCTCTTTACTATACAACTCCTGCCTTATACGATGAACCAGAACATAAAAATGAATATTTTTTTGGTTCAGAACTGCTCGTGTCACCAATAACCTCTAAGATAGATTCTTTAATGAATCGAGCCATCCACCGGGTCTATCTTCCACCTGGAACATGGTATGACTTTAAAACAGGAAAAAAATTTCCCGGAGATAAACGTTATGTTGTATTCTATAAAGAAGAAGATTATCCTGTATTTGCAAAATCAGGTTCCATTATCCCACTTGCCGATTTAGAAGAAAATAAAAATAGTACTAACCCTCCAAAAAGTATGGAAATTCATATTTTCCCAGGAAAAAGTAATATCTATAATTTATACGAAGATGATGGAATAACAAGACTGCATGAAAAAGGTTACTTTATTACATCAGCAATTGACTATAATTATCTTCAAAACAATTTTACTGTAATTATAAGACCAACAGAAGGAAAAAGTGGAATTATACCTGATACAAGAGATTATAAAATTCGTTTCCGAAACACTAGAAAAGCAGATGAAGTAGTTGTTTATTTAGATAAAGACATCTATGAATCAACAAGCTATGTCGAAGATGCTGACTTTATAGTAGAAGTAAAAGATGTAAAAACAACCAGTCAATTATCCATTAATTGCAAAGGAAAAGATATTGAAATTGATGCTGTTCGGTTAATTAATGAAGATATTGATTCCATTATTAGTGATTTACCAATCAAAACAACATTAAAAGAAATGCTTGCAAATATTATATTTGGAAACATGGATATTAAAAGAAAAAGAATCGCGATTAAAAAATTAAAAAAGAATGGCTTAGATCCAAAGTTTATTTCCATGTTTATGGGACTTATGGAATACATTTCGGAAATTTGACAAAAAAATAATTCCATGATAGAATATCCTCCACATAGAAAAGGGGGATTTTTTTATGACTTTAGAAGAATTACTTTCTAAAAAATCTTTTATTTCCTATCAAGATCTTGATGAGATAGATGTATCGGAATATGAAAGTGAAGAATTTCGTGATTTATTTTTGCAAATAGAAAGAAAAAATAAAAAGTTTTATGAATCCAAATTAAAAGAACTAAAAGAATATAAAGAAAAGCAAAAGAATAAAGAAGACCCTCAAAAAATAACAAAAGAAGAAGAAAATAGAAAAAATTATTTTTTGGAAGAAGAGGATGAAACGGTAGATATTTCCTTCTATTGGAACCATCTAAAACATAACAAAAATGGAAATTGGGAGAATACATTACCTAAAAAAGAAAATCCTCAATTTTTCTTATTAATGAATTTACTCATCGCGGAAGTATTAAAAGAAATCAAAGAAATGGAAGAATTTATATTAAAAGAACAATTAGAAGGAGAAGACAAACTGGATTTTGAACAAGAAATAATCGAAAATAGACAACTTATTCATTCCTTAATATCTTATCGGGATAAAAAAGAAGAAAGTAATGTCAAAGAAACATCAAAAAATAAAATTGTATATTTGACTTCTTATAATAACAATTGCTATGCGATTTCTGATGCCTCACGGGATATTGAGCCAGATTTCTATCCTTCTTTTTTAGAATTAATTGAATCGATTGAAAACGGGACATTTAAAAATATTAAAGCGTTTACTAACAGCGAAAAACTAAATGGCTTATTAGAAGTTCGTAATCCTCAAGTTCGAGTCATATTTAAACAGATTGGTGAGAATACCTATGCTATCCTTCATTTATTTGTGAAAAAAACAAATAATAATACAGGTTATCGTAAAAAATTAGAAATACGTGCCGAAAACTTTCGAAATCAAATGGACTACATGAAAAGAAATTTAGAAAATGAAAGCTATTTAGAAACTCAAGAAAATTATCATAAAGAATTAAAAAGAATTTTAAAAAGGGAGGAAGAACGATGA
>CANPWX010000080.1 GCA_947585065.1 uncultured Bacilli bacterium
GCCTCCACTGAAATCGGCATAGAGCAATATCGAATATAAAAGACAGGCAATTAAAACAGGAATTCCTGTATATTTTTGACTTACGATTGCACTTGTGATTAGCATTAAACGATTTGCTACAATAAATTTTTTCATACAACCAAATAAAATTCTTAATATGCCTTCTTCTATTTCTTTTTTTGTTCCCATTTTATTATTCTTTAAAGAATCTTTGATATCTTCATATCTTGAGATTGGTCCGATAAAAAGATAAGGAAAATAAATGACATAGGAAGCATAAAGTAAAAAATTATTTTCTGGTTTTATTTTTCCTAAATAAACATCTACTACATAAGAAATTACTTGTAATGTGTAGTAGGAAATTCCTAATGGTATTATTAAATTTGTGAAAGAGAAAGTTTCTTCTAATTTAAAAAATAGTAATGTTCCTACTTGCAAGATTAAATAAAGTATAAGCCATATTTTTTTCTTTTTGCCATTAAAAAGAAACGGAATACTATAACTTAATAGACAGCTTCCAAAAAGAAATATACTCCCTTTCCAACCAAAAAAGATATAAATTATACTACTTAAAATTAATAATAATATTTTTTTCATATTCATCCCTTTATTGTATTCTATCCATCTATTTCTTCTTTTAAAAACCCTTTTTGAAATAATCTTTTTTTTATTTGAAATTCCAATTCTTTTCCATTATATTTTCTTTCTAGTTTTCTTCTTAGTTTTTCTTCTTCTTTTTTTAATATCTCTGAATGATCTAAATGAATTTTTGATATTTCTTCTTCTATTTGTTCTTTTTTATAGCCAATCGTATAAAAATAATTTTTTAGTTTTAATTTCAAGTTTTTTTCACTGTCTTTATGATTGGCACTTACTTTTTTAGCAATTATCGATTTTATTTTTTCTTGCCATCGTGTTTCTTCTATTTTTTGTAAAGAGTTTTCTATTTTCTCTTCTTCTATTCCTAAATCTAATAATTTTCTTTTTATTTTTAATGGACCATCTATACTCAATTTTAAAGAATCATTTATAAAACATTCTAAATATTTATCATCATCAAGAAATTGATTTTGTTTTAATTTTTCTATTATTTTTTCTTGAATGATTTTTGGTGTATTTTCTTTCTTTAGATATTCTTTTATTTCTTTTGTAGTACGCATTTTATGATTTAAGTATTTCAAACATTTTTCATAATATTCATAGAAGTTATTTTCTTGTTTGATTTCTTCTAGTTCTTTTTCAGAAATACTTTTTTTCAGTAGTAATTCATATTTTAAAAGAACTGTATCATATATCGTAATCGTTTCTTTTTCTAAAAATATTTCATAAGTATTTCTTTTTCCTTTTTTTATTTTTAGTATCTTCACATTTCTTCACCAATTTTATTATAAAATAAATAGATTTAAAAAACAATAGAGCTAAAAAAAGATGTTTTGTTTCATCTTTTTTATTCTTTCATTTATTGCACTACGACATGATTACTGATCCTAGTTGTTTTATTTCCGAGAGAATCTTTTACATAAACTGTTATGGTGTAAGTTCCTGGATCGACATTTGTAAATGCTACTTTATTTGTTGCAGAAGTTTGGGTGGCACCGTTTGACAAGACATATTCATAAGCTGTAGTACCTTTGTTTATTCCACTTTGATCATCTACTGCATCGACAGAAACTGTAATCGTTTTTCCATTTCCAATTGCTTCTATGTTGGAAATTGTTGGTGGGATTTTTTCAGTTGTTTTTAAATGGCAACTTACATCTCCTGTAATATTTGAAATGGAAAGATTATTATTTTCAAAGGTAGCAGTCGCATTTTTACAAGTGACATTATTAAAAATATAATTTGCATCAATTGTAATTGGGATATTTATTGTTCCATCAATTTTAGAAGTCGTTTGGTATAGAGAAGCTGTGGTTGGGAAAAAGTTTATATTTTTATCTACCCATTCTTTATCAGGAATATTACTACCAAAGATATCGGTTAAATCTAGCATCATTGCATTATCTGTGTAACTTTCATAACTTGCATCGACATAGAAATTTCGAATTCTCCATTGATATTGACTGGATAAGTAGGTATCTACTGTGATTGAACCCATATTACTTGCTTTTTCCCAATTATTATTCTTGCTAAAATCTTGTTTGTGAGCAAACCAAATGTTTCCTGTATTTATATCTATATGATAATATTCAAAACGACTATCTCCTGCAGTAAGGCCAGGTGGACTTTTTACCATAAGGCTTCCATAATAGGTATGATTTATAATAGGTGGAGATTGAACTTGATAAGACATGGATGTTCCTCCTGCTTGAAATTTTAAAGACTTATTTCCTTCATATTTTTCTTCTGTTACAATGTTTGCATTCGATAAATACCAATCTGTTGAATCATTTTCATAGCCACCATTTTTAATTAAATTGGTTATTGTTTTTCCATTATTGATAGTAGAAGTTTCTGAAACGATTGTTACTTTTGTTTCGGTTGGACAACTACTTAATTTTTCCATCTTTATATTATTTATTGTTGCATTAGAAGAGCAGTTATTTTGGAAGCGCATTTCTAATCCTTTCCCCATCAAATCTTGAGTTAAGTTTATATAATAACTTGCTTCCTTATTTGATATTGTTAAGAAATTTAACGATATTGCAATTGGGGGTTCATTTTGATAAGCATCGAAGATACTACAAGATTCATTAAATCCATTTCCTGTATATGTCACTTTATAACATCCTTTTGTTGTTTTATAGTATGGACCATACTGGTATGCATTCGTTGGGACTGTTATTTCTGTGTCAGTAATTGTTCCACCGTTTTTTATAAAGAATTCACTTAACTTTAAATTCCCTGCCATTGTATAATTGATTGTTTTTGATTCACTACTAATACCAGCATTACTTGTTGCTGTACATTTTACTGAATAATCTCCAATTGCTTTTATGCTTTCAAAAGTTGTAACCTTCTCATTGTTTATTGTTGTATTTTCACAAGTTACAGTTCCTCCTGATGGGCCATAGGTAGCTGTTGCAATATTTGTTGTATCTTTAAAATCATAAGTGCCTGTCTCTTTCATATTTAGAACGGGTACTTCTTTATCTACTGCAAAAACATCCGAGCAAGTTGTGTCACTTATATTTCCTGCTTGATTTGTAAAATTGGCACATACTTTTCTAGTTGCCCCAGTTTCTAAATCTACTGTTGTACTATTTCCAGTAAATTCTGTTGCTGGATCACATATTGTTTCTGTTGTTGTACAGTATCTACCATTTACGATATCGCTTCCACCATTGGTATTTCCATTAATTATAATATTAATATTTTTATACCAATTATTATTTACTTCATATGTTCCTAATTGGAATGTTTGAGTTGGTTTGGCTATTTCTTTTGTTTTTAAATGGCAAGAAACTTCTCCAGTAATATTTGATAAGGACAAGATATTATTTTCAAAACTTACTGTTGCATTTCTACAAGTTACACTTTCATATGCATATCCCGATTGAATGTTAATTGGAATATTTAATGTTCCTTCTATTTCTGCTGTTGTTTGATATAAAGAAGCTGTGGTTGGAAAAAAGTTTATATTTTTATCTACCCATTCTTTTGTTGGTAAATTATTTTCAAAAATTTCTGTAAGATCTAATATCAATGCATTATCTGAATAACTATCAGCATTTGTATTAATAACATGGTTCCTTATTAGCCAATTATAACTTAAATAATCTGGTATAGTAATTTTTCCTGAACCACTTAATTTTTCCCATTGTCCATTTTTACTTACACTTGTTTTATAGCCAAAAACTATGTTATTTCTTCCATTTTCATCCCCATTCCAATATTCATAACGAGAATCATAACCTATATAACCAACTGGACTTTTTACCATAATACTTCCATAGTAGACATGATTTAGAATAGGGCTTGCAACTGTTTGATCTGCTATAGATACCACAGTTGATTGATTCAATTTCAATGATTTATTTCCTTCATATTTTTCATCTGTTACAATATTTGCATTTACTAAACGCCAAGATGAAGAGACATTTTCATAGCCACCATCTTTTACAATATTAGTCATGGTTTTACCATTTTCTATCGTTGATGTTTCTGAAACAATTGTTACATTTGCTTCGGTTGGACAACTATTTAGTTTTTCTACTGTAATATTTTGAATCGTAACCTCATCCGAACTTCCATTTTTTAATACAAATTCTAACCCCCACGCATCTAAATTATTTGGAATATTTACATAATAACTAGCTGAAGTAGAAGTAATCTCTTTAAATAGAATTTGATAATACGTTTGAGGTTTATCAGAATAACTTTGATATGCTTCAAATTCATTCGTATCATTAAAACCATTTCCATTATATGTGATCTTATAGCAACCCATTGTTGCTTTGAAATAAGGTCCATACTGTGTGGCTTCATTTGGAAGAACGATAGCCTCATCCGTTTTTATACCCTTTTCAGAAACACTTAACATACTTGGTGTTAATGTTCCTGCCATTGTATAATTGACTGTTTTTGATTCACTAATACCAGCATTACTTGTTGCTGTACATTGAATACTTATTTCTCCAATAGCATGAACCGAATGAAACGTTGTTACTTTGGAATTTTCAAATGTTGTATTTTCACAAGTTATACTTCCACCCGAAGGCCCAAAAGTAGCTGTAGCAATATCTGTAGTATTTCCAAAATCATAAGTTCCTGTTGGTTGCATTTCTAATGTAGGACTTTGTCCATCGACATTATAAGTAGACGAGCACGTTTTATTACTTATATTTCCTGCTTCATCTTTGAAAATTGCACATACTCTTACATTTTCTCCATTGATTAGTTCTACATTTGTACTTTCACTTGTAAATGCTTCCGTTGGTTCACAGTCTTTTGTATCGATACAATAAAGGCCATTTTTTATTCCACTTCCTCCTGTGTCGGTTCCTTTAACGGTGATACTTGCACTTGTATACCAATTGTTATCCCCACCTGTAGAAGCCTCATCTAATATGATACTTTGCTCTGGTTTTGTTAAATCAATTTTTACTGTTGTTTGCTGTACATCACTTTCATTTTCAAATTCATCTTTTACTTTGAAATAATACGTTCCATTATATTCTTCTGTTATTTTAAATGTTGCTGTTTCACTTAATCCTTCTGTTTCAATACTTTCTATTTTATACCAATCTTCATTATTTTTAGAATAATAGAAATTTTCGATTCCACTTTTATCATCTGTAGCACTTAATTGAATTGTTAATTCTTCATTCGTCCATTCATTTTCTTTTGGATTAGTTACTATAAGTTCTGGTCCACTTTTATCAGCTTTCGTAATTGTATGTTTTATCTCACTGATATT
>CANPWX010000081.1 GCA_947585065.1 uncultured Bacilli bacterium
AGATTTAAAAAATGAACTTTTAGTTTTACTTACTACTCAAACTACTTTTTATCCAGAGTTAAGTCAAATTATTGGTGATGAGGAACATGGAATACTCTATATTTTTAGTCGTAAGAGAAAGTTTTGGGAGGGTCCAGGAAGTGTGAACTCTTTTACTCCTTATGGTCGTTTTAAAAATGAGAGCGATGTAGAAGAATATCAAAAGCTAAAAAGTGAAAATAAAGAAAAATTTTTATATGAAGATTTGATTGGAAAATGTGCGATTTTCCCACAAGAAAAATGTGTTCCGAAAGCAAATGTGTTTGCTGAACAATTTAATTTAATCAACGATTTTATTAATATTTGTATTACTGATATTGAGCATATAAAAAACATGAATTTTGTTCGGCCAATAAACAAAGATAATCTTTATAAAATTACAACAGAAGGTATTGAAGAAATATTAAAATACTGTATGAATTATCCAAAAACTTTAAGTTATGATAAAGTTTTAAAAGATGTCTTAGGGATTTCTAAAAAGTGTATCATTGGGTTTCGAGTAAAAAAAGATGGAAGTCCTGATTTTAGTTTAATGAAGACTTACCGAAAGGTTATTAATACTTTTAAAGAAAATGAGCTAGATATTACATGGCTTATTGAAAATAATTATAAAAATTATAATTTATTAATGGCTAATTTAGCTGTTGCACCAGGAATTGTTGAAATAAAAGAGATGCTTAGAAATATTCATGAATTAACTAGTGAGGAAGAACGTGTTATTGTAGAATTAAGAGATAAATTAAAAAATGATCAAGTTTTTGATTATCATGCACTTAGTGAACAAGCTTTAACAATGGCTATTAAAGATATGTTAAGTACAGAATTAAATTTTATGCAAGTATCTCGTCAAAAAGATTATGATCAGTGGGCTAGAGAAAAAAGAATTCAAGAGTATGGGACAGGTAGTTTCTATATGAATGCCAAATTGGTTGATGATATTGTTGCGTCTCCACAGGTGAAAAAAACGTTAAGACAAGCTATTCGTGTTATTAATGCAATTATTAGAGAGAAAAAAGCACTTCCAAGTGTCATCGCGATAGAATCTACAAAAGAGATGAACGGTGAGGAAAAGAGAAAAGAAATTGAACGTGATCAAAAACAAAATGAAGCATTAAAAAAAGCAGCACAAGAAATTTTGGAAAATGCAGGATATAAAGGAAATATTACACCGAAGCTTTTAGAAAAAGTAATTTGCTATGAAGAAACAAATGGTACGTGTGCTTACTGTGGAAAACCTGTGGATATCAATGAAGTATTAAATGGCAGCTATGAAACAGAACATATTTTACCTTATAGTAAAAGTGCCAATGACTCTCAAAACAATCGTACGATTACTTGCCGTGATTGTAACAGTAGAAAAGGAAATAAAACTCCTTATGAATTTTTAAACGATAGTGAATTTGAAAGTTTTAAAAAGAGAATTCAAAGTTTAAAAATATCAGAAGAAAAGAAACAAAACTTTTTGACTCAAGAAAATTTAGATAAATATCATCAAAGATTTTTTAATCGGAATTTAAGGGATACGGCTTATGCTACTAAGGAATTAGTTAATCAAGTACATTATTTTAATGAATATTTGCATGCTCATCATTACGAAGGAGATGTATTAACTTTATCCACTCCAGGACAACTTACTCATAAAATTAGAGAATCTTGGCATTTAGATAAAGACCGAGATGATGGAAAATATCATCATGCTGTTGATGCTTCTATAGTGGCAGGTATTGCTACCACAAAAATTGGAAAGATTATTATTGATTCACAAAATAATTCTCAATTTTGGATAAAAAATAATGAAATTACAAAAGATTTGTTAGAAGAACTAGAAAATTTTGAAATGCATGAATGGAAAGAAGAAATATCAAAAATTAATAGTGATGATAGTATTTTAATTTCAATGCAAGTAAATAAAGAAGCTAATCGTTCTATTGCTAATGCTAATATTAGTTCTTATATAAAAAAAGGAGATGATTACTATATCATTGAACAAATTTCTGATATTTATTCTCCAGATTTATTTAGAAATGAAAAAGATAAATTAGATGTTTTGTTTAATGAGGAAGATTCTAAATATATCTTACTTTGTCAAGAACAAGAACCAAAACTTTTTAAATTATTACAAAATATTTATGAAACTTATCAAGAAAATAAAAAGAATCCATTTTTGCTATATTGTGAGGAAACTCATGAGGAGATTGTGGATGGAGAACAGTTTGATGCTTTAAAGCATGGAATTCATGCACCATCTAAAAATAACTCTGGTCCAATTGTGAGAAAACTTCGTTACATGAGAAAAGTTTCCGATCCATTTTTAATTGATAAGAAAAATATTTTGAAAAAAGACAATACTTTTATTGGATATGATAGTGTAGCTATTTTTTGTACTCGATTATATTGGGATATTGATTTGAAAAAAATTATTTTTGTTCCAGTATATATTCCAACAGTAGATTTTAAAACAGGAAAAATTAATGAAAATCATCCTTTATATAAAAGTTATTATGATAAATTTGTTAAAGGAAAAAATGTAAAATTTATTGTAGATTTATATAATGGTGACTATTTAGAAATAGAAAAATCGAATGGGGAAATAAAAAAAGAAAACGTAAAAGGGTATTCAAAAGTTAGTAAAAGCATTCAATGTAAATCTGGTGGATACCTTTCTCCTAAGGATAAATTTACATTATATGATGTTGATGTTCTTGGAAATAAGAAAAAAAGATTGACATGGCCAGATAATCTCGATATAATGTAATTGGATTTTGAAACAAGTTTTCAACTTCCTAAATTACACAGGGTTTCCTATTATAACTTATTTTAGGTAACCAAGGGTGCTTCGGCGTCCTTTTTTTATTTATATGGCATTTCGTACAGTTTATATAGAAAAAGCTGTAAAAGTTCGATTAGACTTAAATAATATTGTTGTGAATTATGAAGATGATGAGTATTATATAAATATAGATGAAATTCATACCATTTTATTTGATGATCCTAGATGTAATATTTCTTTAAGATTATTATCTAAATTGTGTGAAGCGGGTATCAATGTCATTTTTACAGATGCTTCTCACATGCCTATTGGCTCTTTGCAAAGTTTATATCATCATGCAAGAGCACCTAAAAAGATTAAAATGCAAATGGAATGGGATAAAAATAGTCAAATATATTTATGGACTGAAATAGTAAAATATAAAATTCAAAATCAAATTGAAACATTAAAAAGAAAAAAGAAATTAGATAAAATAGATCTATTAAATAAAATGAAAGAAGATATAAAACTTGGAGATATTTCGAATAAGGAAGGAATTGCTAGTCGTGTTTACTTTAAAGAATTGTTTGGTGATACTTTTAAAAGATTTGATGAAGAAATTATCAATTATGCTATGAATTATATTTATCAAATTATACGTTCTAAAATTGCTCAAGAAATTGTTTCTTGTGGATATATTCCGGCTTTAGGAATTTGTCATAAAAGTGAATTTAATTTATATAATTTAGCTGATGATTTCATTGAACCTTTTCGACCTATTTGTGATTATTATGTAAGTGAGATATTGAGCAATTGTATTGAAGATTATTTAACAAGTGAGATTAAAAGAAAAATCGTTGAAATATTAAATTATAATATTCAGTATAATCAGTCAACTTACAAAATACATATTGTGATTCAATTTTATGTGCAATCACTTTTTCATTATTTAGAAACTGGAGATCTTGAATATATTAAATTTCCTCAATTATGTTATATATAAATTTATATAAACAAATGAGAATTCTTTTAATATATGATCTACCAGTAACTGAAGAAGATGATCGAAAAATATATAGTAGGTTTCATCGAGATATTACTAGACTAGGATTTTATATGCTACAGTATTCTGTTTATTCAAAAGTTATTCAAAATGATACTTCTATGAAACAAAACATTAGTAAAGTTGAGAAAATAACACCTAGTAAAGGTAATGTAATTATTTTAAGAATAACTGAAAAACAATACCAAGATATGATTTATTTAAGAGGAGAAAAAAATAAATTTGATTTATTAGTAGGCGGCAAAGAATTTGTAATTTTTGGAGGTGATGAAGATGAATTTAAAAATACAGTATAAAAATTATGATTTTTTAGAACCAATAAAAAAAGATAATTCCTTATTTCTTATCAATAAATTTAGTTTTTTTGAATTTTATTATTATTTTTTTCAAGCTTTTCAATTAAAAAATAAAGATATAGAAATTCAATTAGGAGAAAAAATATTAGATTATAAAAATTCAATATTTTTTTCCTTTTTAGATTTTACGGAAATATTAAATTCTTTAGAATTTAAAAAAGGAAGTTTATTTTATGAGTATTTAATTAGCTGTTTATATAAAGAGGAAAATTTAGATCAAGATATTTTATTTTATGATCTAGCAAATATTATTCAAAATGTAATTAAAACTGCAGATATAGATATTGACTATGATATTAATGAGGATATTGAAAAGATTGTATTTGGATTTACTGATTTTAAATTGAAGAGTAATTTTTCAGATTTTATAATTGTTTTAAATAAAATATTGGATAGTTATTTATTAAAAAATATTAATAAAACATTTATTATATTTTATGATTCAAGTTTATTAAATTTTGATTTTTCTATTTATGATAATTGTTATAGTTTTGATATTTCAGATGTTCAAGATTTTCCAAAGTATAATTTAATATGTGGAAAAGAAATACATAAATTCGATTTAGAAAAAATTATGGAAAAATTAGAAGGAATGTGGCCTGTAGAATTTAATAGAAATATTATTGAAAAGTGTGTTGTTAAATTTTATTTGAATTTAAAATCTAATTTGGATTTAGTAGTATATGAAGAACAAGAATATTTAACATATCAATTACTAAATCAAATGTTTCAAACAAATTTAAAAATTATTTGTAAGTGTACAATTCGCGACAATATAAAGTCTTTTTTAGAACAAATTTAAAAAAAGTGATATAATGTTTATAGGTTTTAGGATCCTGTGTAATTTAGGTAGTTGAAAACGCCTTTTAATCTATTAGAATTTGAAGCTAGGTTTTAGGATCCTGTGTAATTTAGGTAGTTGAAAACAGGACAAGGTTTCTGTTGAATCTAAGGAGGGTTTTAGGATCCTGTGTAATTTAGGTAGTTGAAAACATTTTAAATTTTTTCCAGAAGACCATCATTGTTTTAGGATCCTGTGTAATTTAGGTAGTTGAAAACCTATATCTAATAAATGAGATTTTGTATCAAGTTTT
>CANPWX010000082.1 GCA_947585065.1 uncultured Bacilli bacterium
TTTTAACCACACCCTTTTTGATTTTTTCTCACTATAAATATTATAACTTATTTTTTAGGGTTTTGTAAATAACTTTTAAAAAAATAAATGTTTGCTATAATTCTAAAGTATAAGGTTTATCCATAGAACCATCACCATCAGAAACAAATACTGAAGAAGACAAATAAACGACAGGCAAAACCCCGTAGGGAGACGTCGCTTGGTATTTGTGGACATACCCATCCAAATTCACGAAGAACACACTGTAAGCAAACGAAGAATTGGAATACGGAGAAATCGTCCAATAATGTTCTGCTGGTAGAGTGTATAACCAATCATTTCCAGCACAATCAGTTTTCCATGAACCACTAAACCAGTGATACATTTCTTTTGCTAAACATCCTGCTCTATTTGTGTCTTCGGATTCGCTATTTCCACTTGTTGCATATCCATAATCACTGGGATACATTAGTCCTATTCCATGATATCCACTTGGATCACTTGTTTTACTCCATTCTGTTGTTCTTGGTTCTACTTCATCATTACAATAGTATGCATCTGTACATATTTTTCCTGTATTACTACTTCTCTCATATTGATAAAAATGTTTGGCTAATCCATTATTTGCACTTGTATAATTATTTGTTCCATTTGCTCCTGTATTCCATATTATACTCTCATCTATCATGGATTTTGCTTCTTCTTTTAATCCTGTGCTTCCAAAATCACATGAAGTATTTTTATCATTAGAGCCATTATAACAAGTCTGTCCATTTAATGAATTATAGTAATAATCATTTAGTAAAGTTTTTAAATCTGCTTGGCTCCATTCATTTATTCCATATCCATTATTTACTCCACTTGTTGAACTATCCCAACTATACTCTCCAATAGAAGTTCTTCTTATTAATTTTACTCTTTGTTCTATTCCACTACTAGTTTTGACATTTACAAGCCCTATTATTCTCCAACCAGCTTCTTCTCCATTAAATGTTACATAGTTATTTGGATCAGGTCCTGCATATCTTAATTCTGATTGTTGAAATTCCTTTAACTGAGCTTCTGTATATCCATCATGTTCGATAATTGCATCATCGTGTTTTACTCTATAAAGGCCATTACCATTTTCATCAACTACCCCCCCCCCGTCTTCGTCAATTACATTGTTTATTACATCTTCTGGGAAAGGTTGATATGGTTTGATTTCTACAGCACGATTAATTACCACTACTTTTGCTTGAAATTTTTGATTCATTATTTCGTTTCCTGCGTTTTCGCCAAACCATAAATAGAGATTGTATGTTTTACTATCTTGTGTTTCTCCATCTTTTCCATTTAATTTTCCTGTTGCTAATATGATTGATTCCTCTAAGTCTTGTATATCGATATCTTCTGTATTTTCATTTAAATGCTCTGTTGCATAGGTTGATAATAATGTTCCAGCTTCTGGTTTTGGTTCATTTTGTTCATGAATTGCAAATTTTACTTTTTCTTTCATATTGTATTCTGGATAACTATATTGTGTATCTTCATCTTCATGTGCCTCTATTTGATTTGATGTTAATGTATTTAAAGTTACAACATAGCTACTTGCTATACTACAGGTATTTGTTATGGTAAAGGTATAAGGTGTTTGTTCTAGTCCTCTTGCATCACTAATAGGATAAGTATTTGTTAAATTAATGCTATCTGTATCTTTAAAATCAATAGAAAAACAACCTACATCAATTGTATTCTCATGTGTTGCCGCGATCTCTTTTACCCATAAAGCATAACTTTGATAGGTCATCAAACATAAACCCATTGATAATACTACGAAAAAAATACCTATTTTATATCTCAATCTCATTTGCTATCCCTCAAATTCTATATCTTACTATATTAAATTATACTTATTTTTTTTCTATCGGTCAAGATAAAAAGAATCTTCTGACATTTTTTTCATTAAAAAATCCCCTCAGGGACTTTTCTTTACATTTTAGATTTCATATTATCTAAAGCTATATTCGCATTATCCATTGCTTTATTTAACATTTTATTTGCATTTTTCTTTGTATTTGGATTCATCATCATATAAGTTGTTATTCCCATCCCGCCTATCATACCTAGTCCTAAACCTATCATCATATTTTTCATTTTCTTCACCTCAGTATTAGTATGTTCTTTTTTTCTTTATTCACATTGGAATATTCTGGTAATTCTTTTTTTCAAAGATGTTTTTCTATTATTTGAATAATTATTATGAATGGATGTTAAAAATGCTTCTTTTTCTCCTATAATTATTAAAGTTTCTTTGGCTCTTGAAACTCCTGTATAAACTAATTTATTATAAAGCATCATATGGTAACTTTTGGTAATTGGAAGTAGGACAATAGGAAATTCACTTCCTTGGCTTTTATGAATGGTAATTGCATAGGCATGTTTAATACTTATTAAGTCTTGTGTTTGATAGATCACCCGATTCCCTTCAAAATCAATTAATATCTCGATATGTTTTTTAGGAAGTAACACTTCTTTAATTGATTCAATATAGCCTATATCTCCATTATAGACATTACAATCGGGATTATTTACTAATTGTAATACTTTGTCTTTTTCTCGATAGGTTGTTTCATAATAAGTTATTTCTTTTTTCGCGCTATCTTTTGGATTTAGAAGCTCTTGGAGCATTGCATTTAAATTATCAATTCCATTTTCTCCTTTATACATGGGTGCTAGGACTTGAATTTCTTCTTTTTTTAGTCCTTTTTCCATACTTTTTTCGACAACTTTTTTAATCATTGCTTTTAAATTTTTTCCTTCACATGGTAAGAAATTATAATCATCTTTTTTTTCTAAGTAGCTTTCACTTAAATTTTGTTCTTTTATTTCTTTGGCTAAAATTGGAATATAGGAATTTTCACTTTGTCTATATATTGTTTCTAATGAAGTATAAGGGAATGCATTACTTTCTACTAAATCATTTAATATTAATCCAGCACCTACACTTGGAAGTTGGAAAGTATCTCCTACTAAAACCATTTGTGCACTTTGATCGATACCATTTAAAAGAGAACTAAATAAATGGGTATCTATCATACTTGTTTCATCTACAATAATTAATTTTTGATGATTTTTATTCCATTCATTGACTCCAAAGTCATTGGTATCTTTATTCCATTTTAAATAACGATGAATCGTCATTGCTGGTAGGTGGGTACTAGTTGCTAGTTTTTTAGCTGCCCGACCTGTTGGAGCAAGAAGGGCAATATTCGCTAGAGTATCAATGGGAGATAGTTTATAAATCTCTATAAATAGTTTTGTAATTGCATTGACGATTGTCGTTTTTCCTGTTCCTGGACCTCCTGATATAATTGATATTGGATTGATAATTGCTGTTTCAATTGCCTGTTTCTGATCTTTATTATACGATACGCCTAAGTATTCTTCTAAGTTTTTTATTTTTTCTGAAATGTTTTTTAAGTTTTTTGGAGGATGATCCATCATTTTTTTTAAATTATTAGCAATTGAACACTCCATATCATAATATTTCTTTAAATATATTTTATCTTCTTCTATTATTATTTCATTTTTTTCTTCTAATGAATCTAAAACTTTTTGAATATCCTCTTTTTCTAAGATTATTTTAAATGTATTTTTTAGAATATCTTGGATTGTTTCTAATTCATAATAGACATCTCCAGAGGAATTACTTATGATTTCCATTCCTTCTTTCATGCATTCTTCCATACGAATTTTATCATAGAGATCATGGTTTGTTAAAAATATTTTATCTAGTTTAGCAAAGGGAACATAGTCTTTTAATTGATATAAATTTTCTTCTACTATAACTAGTGTTTTATCATTAAATCTTTTTACTAATCTTGTGGATTCAGCAATCGTAAAACCTAA
Source organism: uncultured Bacilli bacterium (assembly GCA_947585065.1). Classification (GTDB taxonomy): domain Bacteria; phylum Bacillota_I; class Bacilli_A; order RF39; family UBA660; genus Ventrenecus. Next base: position 3,871 of record CANPWX010000082.1, read on the forward strand.
ATTTTGTAATTTTATTAATGTATCATCTACTTTTGAATAGGCTAAAACACTTAAGTAGATATTGTTTGCTTTTTTTTCTGTCATATTTGGCACGAGCATTAAATTATTTTTATTTTCTTTAATTCGATTTAGGGCATTATCTCCTAATGTTTCGACAATTTGTTTCGAAGTTTTTAAACCACAGCCTTTAATTAAGGGGCTTGATAGAAATTCAATGATTGCTTCTTTGCCTTCTGGTATTTTCTTTTCATAGCTTTGAAATTGAAACTGATAGCCATATCGATCGTGTTTGCCATACGTTCCATGAAGAACATAGGTGTCTTCTTCATTCGGATCGGCAATTAAACCGGTAATGGTAATTGTTTTATGAACTAAATCTTCTAATTCTTTTTCTTCCACATCTTTCACTTTAAAAACACCCACAAAAAAACCAGATTCACTACTATATATTTTATTTCTAATTTTTCCTTCAATTGATTGCATATTTACCACCTAGAACTATTGTATCATAAAACTTTAAAATTTATCAATTATGATACCCTAATAAATACAAGCGATAGACAATATCATCATAATAGGAATTTAAGTTGCTATCTTGGGTTCTTTTGGCTTCATTTACTCGGTACCAAAGGCCATATAAAGTATTGTATTCTGTAATTATGGCAGCCCTTTCTTCTTCTTTTTTGGTTGTATTTATTTTGGCATAGTAATCGTTTAGAGAAGCCATAATAAAAGTATCTAATAAAGCATAGTTTACTCTTCCAATACTTAGAATTTGTCTTTGACCATTTCTTTCGATTGGTCTTTCGCTTTTTTCTTTAAAATTATATTGTAAATTGACATTGACAATTCCTTTTACGATGCCATTATTTAGTTGCACTTTGAAACATATCTCTATCCCCTTTTATTTTCTATTATTATTCTATCAAAGAACTGAAAAAAAATCCATATTTATTCATTCGTTTTTTCTTCCACTTTTTTTCCTAATAAAATACTACCATTCTGTCCAGTTATTTGTACTTGAATTAAAGTGTTATTCGGAATATTTTCTTTTACTTTTACTCTTAAATAATTGCTTGTAAGTCCTGAGCTTTCTTCCCCACTTTTTTCGATGAGGACTTCTAAAGTTTTCCCAATAAAACGTTTTGAAAACTCTATTTCTAGTTTGTGTGATAAGTCACATAACTTTTGGGAACGAAGTTTTTTTTCTTTTTCGTTTACATTATATTTTTCTTCAAAACTTGCAGCTTTTGTACCAGTTCTTTTTGAAAATGGAAAAACATGAATTTTACTAAACTGAAATTTTTCAGCATTTTTTAAAGTTTCTTGAAAAAGTTGTTCTGTTTCATAAGGAAAACCTACTATAATATCAGTAGCAAT
>CANPWX010000083.1 GCA_947585065.1 uncultured Bacilli bacterium
CTCCATTCTAAGAAGAAAATTTTACATCTGGCCATTCATGATAAAATTATCCTTCTAATAATATATTCAAAAAAAATTGTCAATTTCCTTTTTTTTCATGCAAATTTCTTTAAAAAAGTTAAAAATTGTACATTTAATTTACATTTTTAACTATTTTTAGCATTCTAATTTACAATGAATTTTACACAATAAAATGTACAGGATTGACAAATAATAAGAGACTTATAAAATTCTAAAAATTGTTTCAAAAATTCATTAATTGTAATTAAATTTTTAAAAATATTGCAAAGTTTTGTCGAAAGCCGTACTAACTCATTTTTAATTTGATATAATGGTACTAAGGGTAGGGAAGGTTATGAAACAAATTTATTATTTATATATTTCGATAGCGAGTTTTCTTCTATTTTTCTTTTTATCAATATTTATTGTAAATGGAAATACAATATTTTTTGACATACCATGCTATGAATGGTGTATGAAACTAGCAAATAAAAATTTTTTTCTATTTTGCACCTATTTAGGAGAAGCCAAAATTCTAATGCCAATCATCTTGTTGTCCTTTTTCTTTTTTAAGAATAAAAGTAATTATAAATTATTAGTTGCCCTCATGGTATTAGAAGTAGGTATGAATTTTCTTTTAAAATGGTTTTTTGGAAGGCCAAGGCCAATTGGGTATCAATTATTAGAAGAAACTGGTTTTTCATTTCCAAGTGGGCATATGATGGCATCAACAATGTTTTACGGTTTATGTATATATTTTCTTTGGCAAACTAGTCTAAAGAAATATTGGAAATTTCTAGGAACCTTTCTCTGTCTTTTTCTAATTTTATCAATTGGAATTAGTCGTGTCTATTTAGGTGTTCATTATATGAGCGATATTTTAGGAGGTTTTCTTTTAAGTTTATGCATTCTTTCTTTTGGTATATTTTTTTATCAAAGTATGCATCAAAATGTAAAGTATAAGTGTCAAAATGAATGAAATTGTGATAATCTTTAAAAAAAGGTGTATAATAAAATTATTGAAAGGATGAGGTATTGATGAAAAAGAAAACAATTGCAGCCTTACTTGGAGGAACAGCTATTGGAGCAGGCTTAGGAATTTTATTTGCACCAAAAAGTGGAAAAGAAACAAGAGAAGAATTAAAGCAAAAAATGGATGAACTAATTCAAAAAGCAAAAGAAATGGATTTAGATGATGTAAGAGAATACGTGGTAAGTAAAACAGAAGAAATTGAAACAGCTTTAAAAGACTTAGATAAAGAAAAAGTTTTAAAAATAGCAAAAGCAAAAGCTAAAAAAATCCAAGATAGTGCAAAAGATTTAGTAAACTATGTAAAAGATAAAGGAGAACCAGTGTTACAAGAAACAGCAGATGCTTTAAGAGAAAAAGCAATTGATGTAACAAAAGGAGTTCTAGCAAAATTAGAAAATAAGAACTAAACAAATTATTAAAAAGTTTCGTATAGTTGAAATTTCTCCAGAATAGAGTTAAAATATTATCAGAAGTGATACTTAAGTATGACTTCTTTTTTTGAAAGTTGGTGTTAAAATGTTTAGTGATTTTTATACAAAATATGAATATGCAAAAAAAATGTTAGAAACAGAATTAGAAATATTAATACATTCATTTGAAATAAAGCATGGCTATACTCCTGTAGAACATATGAAATCGAGACTTAAAACGATGCCTAGTATAAAGAAAAAATTGGAAGAAAAGGGCTATTCTTTTACACCAGATAATATTGAAAAACAAATAAATGATATTATTGGTTGTCGGATTGTTGTTTCTTTTTTATCAGATGTTTATGATATTGTTTCTTTAATTAGCCATTCTCCTAATTTAATTATCAAAGAAAGAAAAGATTATATTGCAAACCCAAAAGAATCAGGATACACAAGCTATCATATAATTGCTTTGGTGCCAATTTATTTAGAAAATAGAGTAGAATATATCCAAGCAGAAATTCAAGTACGTACAGTAGCAATGGATTTTTGGGCCTCTTTAGATCATAAAATACGTTATAAATTTCATGAGAGTATTCCCGAAGAAGTTCAAAAAGAAATGGAGCATTATGCAAAAGATATTCAAGAGTTAGATCGGAAAATGTATCATTTAAATCAAATTATGAGCAAATATCAATAATACAGATAGTGAGGTAGTAAAAAATGGATCAAAAAGATATCAAAAAATTACTAGATTGGTATCAAATAAATAAACGAGATTTAGTATGGAGAAAGACAAATGATCCTTATAAAATTTGGATATCTGAAGTAATGTTACAACAAACAAGGGTAGAAGTTGTAAAAGATTATTATGTAAGATTTATTCAAGTTTTTCCTACCATATACGACTTAGCAAATGCTAAAGAAGAAGAATTATTAAAACTCTGGGAAGGATTAGGATATTATAGTCGAGCTAAAAATTTAAAAAAATGTGCAGAGATAATTATTCAAAATGGATATGATACATTTCCGAGTCAAATAAATTTTATTGAAAAATTGCCTGGAATAGGTCCCTATACAGCGGGAGCTATTTTATCTATTGCTTATCAGGAGTGTTATCCTGCTTTGGATGGGAACGTTTTAAGAATATTATCAAGAATATTTGAAGATCATCGAAATATGAATAAAGAGTCAGTAAAAATAGAATATAGAAAACTTCTTGCTCCTCTTATGAAAAAAAAATATGCCAGAGACTTTACCGAAGGCTTTATAGAACTTGGAGCATTAATATGTTTGCCAAATGGTCTTCCTAATTGCCTTTCTTGTCCTTTTCAAAATAAATGTAAAAGTTATAAACATCATTCTATGTTAAATTACCCAATAAAAAAGAAAAAAAATCAAAGAAAAATAATAGAAAAAACAGTCTATGTTTTAAAATATAAAGATAAATATTTTATATCCAAAAGACAAAATGGCGTTCTTTCAGGTCTGTATGAATTTCCAAATATAGACAAAGTTATGGGTGAAAAAGAATTAAAAGAATATTTGAAAGAAAAAAACTATTCCGTATCTTCTATTCAAAACTTAGGAAAATTTAAACACATTTTTTCTCATTTAGAATGGCATATGACGGCATATTTAATAGAATTAAAAAAGATAGAGAATCCTCGAAAATTTTACACAAAGCAAAAAATAGAGCAAAAATATTCCTTACCAACAGCTTTTTATAAAATTTTTCAAAAATTAAATTAAATATGGTATACTTAAAAAAGGAAGAAGGAAAATTATGAGTTTTTTAACAAATGGATTTCGCGGTTTTTGTATGGCCCTTGCTGATAGTGTGCCAGGAGTTTCAGGAGGAACAATTGCATTTATTTTAGGATTTTATGATCGATTCATTAACTCTTTAGAACAATTAATGTATGGAAATAAAAAAGAAAAAATAACGTCTTTATATTATTTACTAAAATTAGGAATCGGATGGATAATTGGAATGATTTTATCAATTTTAATTATAACCAGTCTAGTAAATAATCACATCTACGAAGTAAGTTCTCTTTTTATAGGGTTTATTGTTTTTTCTCTTCCTCTTATCATAAAAGAGGAAAAATCTTCTTTAAAAGGAAAATATAAAAATATAATATTTTTCTTTTTGGGAATACTAATTGTATCTTTAATAACTTATTTTAATCCAATTCATGGGGGGACCAATGTAAATATTACGAATTTAAATATAGGACTTATATTATATATTTTTCTTGCAGCAATGATAGCTATATCTGCCATGGTTCTACCTGGTATTTCTGGTTCTACGTTACTTCTTATATTTGGACTTTATCTTCCAATTATAAATGCAGTGAAAGAATTACTACATGGTAATTTTAGTTATCTATCAATTTTAATTATTTTTGGTTTAGGCATACTAACAGGTATTTTTTCAGTAATTCGTATTATTAAAATTGCTTTACAGAAATATCGAAGTGCAATGATTTATTTTATTTTAGGACTTATGGTTGCCTCTATTTATGCAATTATTATGGGCCCAACAACGTTAGAAAACTTTCATGATCCTTTAAGTTTTCAAACATTTTCTCTTTTCTTCTTTATAATAGGTGGTTTATTAATTATAGGTTTAGAATATATAAAAAAATTTATAAAAGAGTAGAAATATGAAAAAGGTTTTAATTTTAGTTTGTCTCTTTTTCTCTTTTTTCATAGTAATGATTCTTTATTCTTGGAATATAATTCCTCATAAAATGTATACCAATGAAAACTTTGCTATTCCTACTTACCAAAGCAAAGTAGATAAAGATAATGATGGAATAGATGATCAAACGGATATTTTAGAAAGTGTACGTAATTATATTGAGACAAAGCCAAAATATAAAAGCAAATATTATGGAACTGGATACCCTGATGATGGTTTTGGTGTTTGTACGGATGTAGTAGCTTTTGGTCTTTTGGGAGCAGGGTATGATTTAATGGATTTACTTCATGAAGATGTGTTACAACATAAAGAAGATTATGATATCGAAATCGTAGATAAAAATATCGATTTTAGAAGAGTATTAAATATTTACACTTATTTAAAAAGAAATGCAATATCTCTAACGACTAACATTTATGATAAAGAAAGCTTCCAGGGAGGAGATATTATTGTTTTTAAAAAACATATTGGGATTATTTCCGATAAAAGAAATTACAAAGGAATAAACTTTTTAATTCATCATGCCAATCCTTATCAAATTCATTATGAAGAAGATGTACTGGAACTTTATAAAAAAGATATTATAGGCCATTTTCGAATGAGTTAAAAAAAATAGAACAGTGCGATAAGTTCAAACAACACACTTGTTCTATCTACGAACTTAGAGATTATTTTTATAATAATCTCTAACAAAAAAGATTTAAAACCTTTCTTGCAATTTCATTATAAAAAAATATTCCATGGTTGTCAATGAATAAAAATAGAAAGGAATAAAAAATGATAATATTAATTATTGTATTAGCCTTTTTCATAGAATTAATTAACATATCTAAAAAATATTAATAATTGAGAACTGAAATAGTTGTAAGATAAAAAGAAATTTGATAAAATGAGTATGATAGAAAAGTAGAAAGAAGGTCCCTCTATGAAAATATTAAAAAATAGGTTAGGGGGGGGGTTATTTAACCGAATTAAACAATCCCCATTATTAATTACATTAGGAATATTTATTCTTTTGTTAAGTATTATAGGTATGTCTTATG
>CANPWX010000084.1 GCA_947585065.1 uncultured Bacilli bacterium
TATCAATTAAGTGGAGAAAATGCCAATGAAAAAAATTTAATTACTTGTACAAGACAAATGAATACAGGAGCAATGCTAGAATTTGAAAATAAAGTTGCCGATTATGTGAAAGAAACAAAGAATCATGTGATGTATCGTGTAACACCTATTTTTTTAGGAACCAATTTAGTTGCCAGTGGTGTAGAGATGGAAGGCTATTCGGTAGAAGATGAGGGAAAAGGAATTTCTTTTCATGTATATATTTATAATGTTCAAGATGGAATAAATATTAATTATGAAAATGGAGAAAGTTCGTTGGATGAGGATTATGAGTGAATAAAAATGAATTCAAGTATTTAAAAGAAATTTCTTTTGTTAAAAATACAAATTTGGTAATATAAGAATCATTAAAAAAATCTTTAAAAAATTAAAAATTTAACAAAAATGTGTAAAATGTGGGCTAAAATCTTGCAAAAGTGTGAAAAATAGGTAAAAAAACTTTGCAAAAGTGTGAATTTTGTGTAAAATAGTTTGACGTAAAGAACATTTTTCCTTTTAAAAATGCTACAATAGTGAAAAGAAAGGGGATTTTACATGAAAAGATTTTTAATGAAACAATTAATTGAATGGAAAAATAGTAAGAACAGAAAACCACTTATTTTACGAGGTGCAAGACAAGTTGGTAAAACATTCCTTTTAAAAGAGTTTGGGAAAACTCAATATGAAAATGTTGCTTATTTTAATTTTGATCATGATGATGGATTAGCCGAATTATTTATAGATACCAAAAATCCAAAAAGAATTATTGAACTATTGTCTTTAGTAGGTGAGAAAATTAATCCTCAAACAACATTAATTATATTTGATGAAATTCAAGAATGTCCGAATGCATTAAATTCTTTGAAATATTTTTGTGAAGAAGCAAATGAATATCATGTTGCTTGCGCAGGATCTTTACTTGGTATTCGATTATCTCATACTTCTTTTCCTGTGGGAAAAGTAGATTTCCTCAATTTGTATCCGATGACATTTAGTGAATTTTTAATTGCCGATCATTTAGAAAACTTAGTGAAAGTTATGGAACAAATGAAAGATATACAAGCAATTCCTAAAATTTTTGAATCTCAACTAATTGAAAAATTAAAAACGTATTATATTGTAGGGGGAATGCCAGAAGCTGTATATAGTTGGGTAAATGATAAAGATATTTCGAAAGTAAGTGAAATTCAGAAAAATATTTTAGCTGCTTACGAAAGTGATTTTTCAAAACATGTAGACGTGAAAGAAGCAAATAAAATATCTTTAATATGGAATGGGATTCCGTCACAACTTGCAAAAGATAATAAAAAGTTTATTTATCAAGTTGTTAAAGAAGGAGCAAGAGCTAGAGAATATGAATCTGCTTTAAATTGGCTTAATGATGCAAATCTAATTACAAAATGTTATCAAGTAAATAAATGCTCTTTTCCGTTAAAAGGATACATTGATTTATCATCTTATAAAATATATATGAATGATGTTGGTCTTCTTCGACGAATGGCTAATTTAGATAGTAAAATAGTTTTAGAGGGGGATAAATTGTTTCAAGAATTTAAAGGTTCATTTACAGAAAATTATGTAGCAAATGTGCTTCAAAATTTAATAGGAGAGGCTCCAAATTATTATACTTTTGATCGAAATGAAATTGATTTTGTAATCCAATTTGAAAATGAAATTATTCCTATTGAAGTAAAATCTGATAAAGGAACCAATCATAATAGTCTTACGAAATATAATGCTAAAAACGATAATAAACTTTCGTTGCGTTTTTCACTTCAAAATTTAAGTAAAGATGGTAAAATTATAAATATTCCTCTTTATTTTATTGAATATCTTTCGAATTTAAAATTTTAATCTGCATTACTTATTTATAAAAAAAAATTGCAGATTTTTTAAATGCCAAAAGCAAAAAAAGATAGTTTTATGCTATTTTTTTAATATATAAAAATCTTTTGTCTCAAAGTTATCAACTTTGAGTAAATTACCTTTTATTTATTGTAATTATTATAACTCTTTTCTCGTTATTTGAAAATAATATTTTTGGATTTTGTAGTCAAGCTGTAAATAAATCCTTATTTTATCGTATCTATTTATCGCTTTCTAAAAGTTGATAACTTTGAGAAAATAGAAAGGATAGAACGATGAAATTAGAAAGATTTAAAGAAAAAAATAATAAAAAAAAGTTTATTATAGTATTTACTATAATCTGTGTTTTGTTAGTCAGTGGTGTGGTTTTATATCGAACTTTTGCTATATTTGAAGTAAAAACAAATCTGAATATGATTAAAGGAACCATAGAAGATCCGGGAAATATCTACTTTGCTTTTTATGTGAATAACAAAATTGAAAAAGAGATGCCAGATAGAAATGGGGGATTTGTCCTAGATGAAGAAGCAAGTTCCTGTGAAGTAAACGGAAGTACAACAGATAGTATTAAAGTTTCTTTAACAGAAGATTGGGAAATCGTAGTCAGTGGAGTGACATTTTCGAGAACTAAATGTAACTTGTATTTTAAAAATGCCGAAAAATTGATCGATATATTACAAAAAGAATCTATTAAACAAGACAACAGTGGGGAAAGTGGTATTTATGAAGTTTTTCATGATGATGCAACAATAACTTATACCTCAAATTCTGCAGAAATTACGAGCATGAAACAAAAAGAACTTCGGTATGCAGGACCTGATCCCAATAATTATGTGAAATTAGGAAATGATATGTGGAGAATCATAGGACTTGTTAACACTCCTGAAGGACAACGGATTAAACTTGTAAGAAACGAATCCATAGGTGCTTATTCTTGGGACAGTTCTGATACCAATGTTAATGAAGGAGCTGGCGTGAATGAATGGAGTCAAGCTGATTTAATGTTTGAATTAAACTATATGTATTTAAGTAGTCAAAATGGTAATTGTTATAGTGCTGCAAAAAATTCTACTAAAAGCTGTAATTTTTCTGATATAGGTTTGAAAGATGAAATAGAATTTGTTGATACTGTTACATGGAATTTGGGATCAACAAATGATACTACAAGAGGTATGCCATCTTATAATGCCAAAGAGGCATATGATTGGGAACGAAGTAGTACTACTGGAAAGACTTGTGAAAGTGGGAATCGTTGTAATGATAACATAAAGCATTATGCAACATGGAAAGGAATGATTGGCTTACTAGCTCCTACAGATATTATTTATGCAAGTTCAGGAAATTCTACGGCTAATCGAGAGACATGTTTTTCTTTTGAAAAATTGAGGTCTACTACGGATTGTAAAGCGACTAATTATTTAATTACTGATACTTCTAAGATGCTTTCTGAATGGTTAATGAATCCTAATATTTATGGTAATAATCAATCAGCCAATGTCGTAGCAATTTATTATCAATCTAGTTCTTACTTAGGAGCTGGTTTAAGTACAGGAGCAGTATATGCTGCTCTTAATGTAAGACCAAGTTTTTATTTAAAAGAAAATGTATTAGTTAAAAATGGTGATGGTTCTAAAGAAAGTCCTTACGAATTTGCTATTTAAAATACTATGAAAAAACTTTTAATGTTTATTTTGTTAAAAGAAATTATGAATAAAAGAAAATACTTATAAATAACCAAAAAAATTAAAGGATACTATTTATAAGTAGACTATCTATACAATTCTAATAAAAAACGAAAAGATTTCATTATCATTTTAAATGTATTCATTTTGAAGACAAGTAATTATTCTTTTAATTAATTTTGACTATGTTCAAAAATGGTTTTCTTGTGGTATACTTAATATAAGGATGTGAAAAATATGAAAACAATTATGGATGGAAATACAGCTTGTTCTACTATGGCATACCTTTTCAGTGAATTTGCAAGTATTTATCCTATCACGCCATCAAGTCCTATGGCAAGTAATATCGATGCATTAAATAGCAAAGATAATTATAATTTATTTCATGATAAAGTAAAAGTTGTAGAAATGGAATCCGAAGCAGGTGCAGCAGGTGCAATGCATGGTGCTTTACTTTCAGGCTCTTTAGCAACAACTTTTACAGCAAGTCAAGGCTTACTTCTTATGATTCCAAATATGTATAAAATGGCAGGTGAGTGCTTACCAGGTGTAATTCATGTTGCATCTCGAACTGTCGCGACACATGCTTTATCCATTTTTGGAGATCACTCCGATATTTATGCAACACGGCAAACTGGTTTTTGTATGCTTTGTAGTAATAATCCAGAAGAAGCCTATCATCTCGCGGCCATTGCTCATCTATCTGCAATCAAAGGAAGTCTTCCATTTCTTCATTTTTTTGATGGCTTTCGGACTAGTCATGAACTAAATGTAGTAAATACGTTAGATGAAGGATTACTCCTAAGTCTTATTGATGAAAAAAGTTTAAAAGAATTTCAAGCACGAGCTTTAAATGTTGGAAAAAGTATTCAATATGGTATGAGTGAAACAGAAGATATTTATTTCCAAAGTGTAGAAGCAAGAAGTGATCTATATAATAAAATGCCTGATATTGTAAATCATTATATGGAAAAAATGAATCAAATTGCCCATACGGATTATAAACCATTTGAATATTTTGGGGCGAGTGATGCGACAAATGTGATTGTAGCAATGGGTAGTATCTGTGATACCATAAAATTAGTGGTAAAAGAAGAAATCAAAAAAGGAAAGAAAATAGGTTTAATTTCCGTTCATTTGTACCGACCATTCTCTAAAGAATATTTATGGAAAGTATTACCAGACACAGTGAAAAAAATCGCTGTATTAGATCGGACTAAGGAATCAGGAAGTTTAGGAGAACCGCTATATTTAGATATTCTTGCTAGTTTAAAAGGAAAAGAAATAGAAATTGTAGGAGGAAGATATGGGCTTTCTAGTAAAAATACAAGCCCAAAAGATATCTATGCTGTCTATCAAATGCTTGAGACCAACCCAAAAAACAATTTTACAATTGGTATTATAGATGATGTAAATCATACAAGTTTAGAAAGCGTAGACTATGACATTTCTTTACCAGTAACGGAAATGCAAATTTATGGATTTGGATCCGATGGAATGGTATCTGCAAGTAAAGATATCATGCATATTTTAGGAGAAGAATACTATGTTCAAGGATATTTTGAATACGATTCCAAAAAAAGTGGGGGAGTAACCATTAGTCACTTGCGA
>CANPWX010000085.1 GCA_947585065.1 uncultured Bacilli bacterium
TATAAAGTTTCTGGTGGACTTCATGGTGTCGGTGCTAGTGTGGTAAATGCTCTTTCTTCTTGGATGAATGTAGTCATTTATAAAGAAGGAAAAATTTGTGAAATTAAATTTAGAGATGGTGGAGTGGTAGATAGTCCTTTAAAACAAATAGGAGAATCGAAAAAAACAGGAACAATTGTAACCTTCTTGCCAGATAAAGAAATTTTTAAAAATTGTAATTTTTCTTTTACAACCATTTGTGAGAGAATGCAAGAAAGTGCTTTCCTTCTTTCTAATGTTACCATTGAAGTAATCGACGAAGAAGACAATTTAAGTGCCAAATATCATTATGAAAATGGAATTGTATCATTTGTAGAATATATGAATGAAAATAAAACAACTCTTCACAAAGTAATTCATTTTGATAATTCAAAAAACGATATTGAAGTCGATATCGCGATGCAATATACGGATAGTTATAATGAACAAATTTTATCCTTTGTAAATAATGTAAAAACAATAGATGGTGGAACTCATGAAGTTGGGTTTAAAACAGGACTTACCAAAGCATTCAATGATTATGCGAAAAATAATGGAATATTAAAAGGAAAAGATGGATTAGATGGTGGAGATGTAAGAGAAGGATTATCCGCGATTATTTCCGTAAAAATTCCGGAGCACTTATTACAGTTTGAAGGACAAACAAAAGGAAAATTAGGGACACCAGAAGCAAGAAATGCGGTAGAAAGCGTTACATACGATAATTTAAAATTCTTTTTAGAAGAAAATAAAGAGATAGCTTTAAATATTTTAGAAAAAGCTCAGAAAAGTAAAATGGCCAGAGAAGCAGCTAGAAAAGCAAGAGAACAAGTAAGAAAAGGAACGAGTAAAAACAATAAAGAAAAAATTGTTGGAGGAAAACTTGTAAAAGCTACAGGAAAGAATTATGCTTTAAATGAACTTTTCTTAGTCGAGGGTGACAGTGCAGGTGGATCAGCAAAAACCTGTCGAAACCGCGAAACACAAGCAATATTACCATTAAGAGGTAAAGTATTAAACTGTGAGAAAGCATCTCAAAATGATATTGATGCCAACCAAGAGTTAAAACAAATTGAATATGCAATTGGAGCAGGATTAGGGCCAAATTTTGATTACAAAGAAAGTAATTATGGCAAAGTAATCATTATGACGGATGCTGATGTCGATGGTTCACACATTCAAATTTTACTGATTACATTCTTCTATCGATTTATGAGACCACTGATTGAACAAGGGATGCTTTATATTGCAACACCACCACTTTATTCCATTGAAACTAGTAAAGGAAAAGAATATATTGCCACAGATGAAGAATTAGCGGAAAGAAAAAAAGGAAAAACAAACTTAAAAGTAGGAAGATTTAAAGGACTAGGTGAAATGGATGCCCATGAACTTTATGAAACGACAATGGATCCTCAAAATAGAATTTTACATCGTGTGAATTTAACAGATGCTGCTTTAGCCGAAAAAAGAATTCATGTTTTAATGGGAGATGAAGTCGCACCAAGAAAAGAATGGATCAACGAAAATGTAGATTTTACATTAGAAGATGATTTTAGATAAAATAAAAGGATCAAGAAAAGAATAGGATGTGAATACATGGCAAAGAAAAAGCTCGAAAAATCAATAATAGAAAAAATCTATGATTATAGTTTAGAAGAATTAATGGAAACTGGTTTTGCAAGATATTCAAAAGAAATTATTCAAGAACGTGCATTACCAGATGTAAGAGATGGATTAAAACCAGTTCAAAGACGTATTTTATATGCAATGGATTTATTTCATTATACACATGATAAACCTCATCGAAAAAGTGCAAAAGCAGTAGGAGATATCATGGGAAATTTCCATCCACATGGCGATTCTTCCATTTATGATGCAATGATTCGAATGAGTCAAAAATGGAAAATGAGAGAAGTCTTTATTGATATTCATGGTAACAATGGTTCCATAGATGGCGATGGCCCAGCAGCAATGCGTTATACAGAGGCTAGACTCTCCAAAATAGCAGAGACAATGATGGATTCCATTAAAAAAAATACAGTAGAAATGACTTATAATTTTGATGATACCGAATTAGAGCCTACTGTTCTTCCCGCATCTTTTCCAAACTTACTAGTGAATGGTTCAACAGGTATTTCAGCCGGATATGCGACAAATATTCCTACCCATAATTTAAGTGAAGTAATTGATGCTACCATTAAAAGAATTGACGAGCCAAACAGTAAACTAGAAAGTATTATGAAGATAATTCCAGGGCCAGATTTTCCAACTGGTGGAGTGATTGAAGGAAAAGAAGGAATCAAAGAAGCATACACAACTGGCAAAGGAAAAGTTGTAGTCGCATCTAAAACAGAAATCATCGACACCGGAAATAAAAAGCAAATTATCATCGAATCCATTCCTTATGAAGTGATTAAAGAACAATTAATTAAAAAAATAATTGATATTAAAGTAGATAAAAAAATTGAAGGAATGAATGATGTTACTGATGAATCAGATGCCGAAAATATGGCACGCATAGTAATTGATTTAAAGAAAGAAGCAAATGCAAAACTAGTATTAAATTATTTACTTAAAAATACAGATTTACAAATCAATTACAATTTTAACATGGTAGCAATTGTAAATAGAAGACCAAAATTAGTTGGGTTATTAGATATTTTAGATGCGTTCATTGAACATCAAAAAACAGTAATAAAAAGAAGATGTGAATTTGATCTCAATAAAGCAAAACTAGATTATCATATTTTAGAAGGTTTAATAAAGGCAATTAGTATTTTAGATCAAGTAATCGCGACGATTCGTTCTAGTAAAAATAAAGCTGATGCAATCGATAATTTATGTAAAAGTTATGAATTTACATATGAACAAGCAAAAGCCATTGTCGAATTACAATTATATCGTTTAACTAATACGGATATTGAAGAAATTAAACGGAATATGGAAGAATTAGAGAAGAATATGAATATTTGGACTCAAATTTTAAATAATGAGGAAGCATTAAAACACGTAATGAAAACAGAATTAAAACTGATAAAAAAAGAATATGGAAATCCACGTCGTACAGAGATTAAAGATGAAGTAACAGAAATAAAAATTGATATGAAAAGTATGATTCCAAAAGAAAAAGTAGTTGTTTTAATAACTCATGAAGGTTATATAAAAAGAGTAAGTAACAAAGCCTATTTGGCAAATACAGAAATACCAGCTATGAAACCAGGCGATTATATGGCTCATTTATTTGATGTCACAACTCAAGATCATATAATTCTATTTACAAATTTAGGAAATTATATTTTCTTGCCAGTTCATAAAATTCCAGAAGCAAAATGGAAAGATTTAGGAAAACATATTAATAATATTGTGACTTTAAATCCAGAAGAAAAGATTGTGGATTCATTCATCTATAATCCAAAAGAGGAAATTGTATCCATTACAAAATTAGGAATGATAAAAAGAACAAAAGCCAAAGACTTTGAAGCTTCCAGAACGAATAAAGCTATGACAGCTATGAAATTAAAAGAAAAAGATGAGGTAATATCTGTTTGTCTTGCTCATGAAAATTTATTAGTAGTAACAAAAAATGGCTATTATTGTAAATTCCATAAATTAGAAGTACCATTAGTAGGTGTACGAGGGTCCGGAGTAAAAGGAATCTCTTTAAAAGAAGATGAAGTTCTTAAAGTAATTGACTTACAAAAAGAAGAATATTTAACCATATTCACGAATCAGAAAACTGCCAAAAGAGTAAAAACAATCGATTTAGAAGAAACAGGCCGAGCAAAAAGAGGAAATACTTTAATGAAAAAAGTAAAAAGTACAAATTATGAAATTCAAAGTATTTTTGCAAGTGATGCCAAAAGTATTTTAACAAATATGGTGGAAGATCATTCCATCGATATTAAAAATAGTGAAATTCCAATTATGGATTTAATGAGTACAGGATCTACAATTACAAAAAAGGTACTTACAGATTCATTTATTAAAGTAGAACTAGTTGGTTTAGAAGAACAGGAAGAAACGCCTCCTGTAGAAGAACAAACTCAAATAGAATTTCAATTAGATGATTTTAAATTATAGAAAGAGTAAACTTCATTCAAAACAAAAATGAAGTTTTTCTTTAAGTTTCTATATTAAAAATATGGGTTCCACATAAAATATAGTAGGTGATTTTTAATGGATAAAAAAGAAGAATTCAAAACATTTGCAAGGCTTCATCCAGAACTGATAAACTATGTAAAAAATGGAGATATGACTTGGCAAAAATTTTATGAAATTTATGATATTTATGGAACACAGGATAGTGCATGGCAAAATTATTTCCAAGTAGTAGATAATTCTGTTTCCGAAACAAAAGATGCAGTGGGAACTATTACAAATAAAATCAGAAATATTGATATGAATTCTATTCAAGAACATATTAAAACTGCTCAAAAAGCTTTAAATTTAGTAAGTGAATTAACTGGAAAAAATGAAACAACTTCTCCTTTAACCGCGAGTATTCCAAAAGTTCCGAGACCAATTAATCATTTTTTTGAGGACTAGTATATGGAATTAGAATTACAAAAAGAATTAATAGAGAATAAAAAAATGTATCAACATTTAAAAGAAAATTCTTATTATTTTAAATACTTAAATCGAGATGCTAG
The DNA here is from genome assembly GCA_947585065.1 of uncultured Bacilli bacterium. Taxonomy (GTDB): domain Bacteria; phylum Bacillota_I; class Bacilli_A; order RF39; family UBA660; genus Ventrenecus. The sequence goes on from CANPWX010000085.1 coordinate 4,671, forward strand.
ATTTTATAAAGATTTTACGGAAAAAATGAAAGAATTATATCATGAAAGAACAACGGATAAAATAAGTGATGCGATTGATAATATGGATTTAATTAGTAATGTTTTGATGGCATTTAAATAATTTAGAAGTGTGAGGCATTTAATCTTTCTTTGAAAGATCAAGTGCCATTTTAATTTAAGAATGCCGAGTAAGACAATAAACAAACCAAGCTTTGAAATATTCATAAATGATTTTTCCTTGTATTATAAAGTAATATTTGATAAAATTAATTTAAGAAAAGAGGAAACTTTATGAATTTAAAAAAAATACCAATAGGTAAAGATAATTTTCAAGATTTAATGAATGATGGCTGCTATTATGTAGATAAAACTATGGCTATTGAAGAACTATTAGATAAGGGTAGTTCAGTGGTATTATATCCAAGACCAAGAAGATTTGGAAAAAGTTTGTTTATTTCGATGTTAGAAAATTTTTTTGATATAGA
>CANPWX010000086.1 GCA_947585065.1 uncultured Bacilli bacterium
AATCCTAATAGAGTTTATCAATATGAACGAAGTAGAGATTTTGGTGATTATTGCTTTCGTGATCATTCTTGTGAGTACGGTGTATGTGATGATAAGACTAAGAAATGTAGTAATAGTTACTTTTGTAATGATCACGCGACTAGGAATTATGTATCTAGTGGGTATGTTGGAATGATGTATCCAAGTGATTACGGGTATGCGGCAAGTGGCTCAAATAGAAATAATTGCATTTCTTCTCTATCTATGTATAAAACAGATTGGCCAGATAAATGTAAAAGTGATGATTGGATTATTACTGATTATCTAGGAACTGGTACACCACAGTGGACAATGTTTCCTTATAGTGATGAGACATCTGCTGCTGCTATTGTTCGGTTGGATTCTTCTGGAAAACTTTCTGTAGATTATACTTATGGTTCTGCTATTCGTTCTATTGATGTACGGCCTACTGTCTATTTAAAAGAAAATGTTAAAATTAATGGTGGAAGTGGAACGTCTTTTGATCCTTTTACTTTGACTCTTAGTTAAGAAAATGCTAGTTTTTGTTAGTATTTTCTTTTTTTTGATCAAAAAATAGTTTACTTTAGAAGAAAGTTTTGTTAAAATAATTCTCGAGTAAATGAGTTTGCTCCTTGCTTTTTAAGGAAAAGCCATTAGACCATGAGGAGGTGTAAAAAATGAACAAATACGAAATTATGTTTATTGTAAAAGCAACTATGGAAAGTGAAAATGTAAAGAAGACTGCTGAAACTTATAAAAAAATGATTACTGATTTACATGGAAAAGTTGCTGAATACAAAGAACTAGGTGAAAAGCATCTTGCATATCCTATTAAAAAAGAAGTAAATGGATATTATTTTTTAATGCAAGTTGAGATTTCTAAAGATGAAATTGGAGAATTTGATCGTAAAATTCGTTTAGATGAAAATGTTTTAAGACATTTAATTATTCGTAAAGAAGGTGAGTAATTCATATGAATAAGGTTATTTTAATAGGAAGATTATCTCGGGATCCAGAGCTTCGAACGACAGGAAGTGGTATTTCTGTAACTCGTTTTACGGTTGCTGTTTCTAGGCCGTATACTTCTCAAAATGCAACAAGTGGAAGTCAACCACAAACTGATTTTTTAAATTGTATTGCTTGGCGTAGACAAGCTGAAAATATTGCTAAGTATTGTACTAAAGGTTCTCAAGTTGCTGTTGAGGGAAGAATTCAAACTGGCTCTTATGATGGACAGGATGGGCAAAAACACTATACTACTGATATTGTTGCAGATAATGTCACATTTTTAAGTCGTTCGAGTGGAGAAAACAGTTATTCTAATACTAATAATAATTATTCTCAACCTATGCCTTCTTATGAGGAACCTCAAGATTTACCTTCTACGGATGTTTCCGAAGATCCATTTAAAGATTTTGGTGAAGAAGTTGCTTTAGCAGATGATGATTTACCATTCTAAAAGAAAGGAGAATAAATTATGGCAGAGTTTAATCGCAGAAAAAAGAAAAAAATTTGTCAAATGTGTGCTGGTAAAAGTGTTGATTATAAAGACGTGATGATTATTAATAAATATATTAGTGAAAAAGGAAAGATTTTACCAAGACGTATGACTGGTGCTTGTGCTGAACATCAAAGACATATTGCTCAACAAGTTAAATATGCAAGATTTATGGGATTGATTCCATTTGTTAAGTAGAAAGAAATTTCTACTTTTTTTCTTACTTTAGTATACGAATTAAAAATTTTTTGATATAATAATTGTACTTTAAGAGGAGGTTCATAAATTATGAAAGTCATTCTATTAAAAGATGTAAAAGGTCAAGGAAAAAAAGATCAAATTATTGATGTTAGTGATGGGTATGCAACTAATTTTTTAATTAAAAAAGGCCTTGCTGTTGTGGAAACAAAAAGAAGTAAAGAAGTATTAAATAATGAAATACAAAAAAGAAATGAAGAGGAAGAACAAAAAGTAAAAAAACTTACGGAAATTATGAATCAACTTAAGAATATAAAATTAGAATTTGTAGTAAAAACTGGAAAAGATGATAAAGTTTTTGGGGTGGTTACGAATAAACAAATTAGTGATGAATTTAAAAAAATGGGTTATTCTATTGACAAAAAATGTATTAAAATGGATCATGTGATTGATTCTTTGGGGTGCCATGAAGTTTTGATAGAACTTCATAAACGTGTAATATTTCCAATTGTGGTTGTTTTAAAAAAGTAGGTGAATTATGGCTGCAAGAGTGATGCCTCAGAATGTTGAGGCTGAAATGAGTGTACTGGGTGTTGCTTTTTTAAATCCGTATTCTTTTGAAAAAATTTTGGATAATATTACAGAAGATATGTTTTTTGTCGAGGCACATAAAAAAATATTTAATGCTTTAAGTAGTTTATATAAATCACAGATTCCTATAGATATTACAACTGTTAAAAATGAACTGGATAAACAAAAAAACTTGAATGCTATTGGTGGAATTGAGTATTTAAGTGAAATTATTGATTCTGTCGCGACTAGTGCTAATTTAGATTATTATATGGATATTGTGAAGGATAAAGCTACTCGAAGAAAATTAATTGATACGGCAACTAATATTATTACAAATGCTTATAATGAGGAAGATCAATTGACTCACTTACTTGATGATTCTGAACAAAAAGTTTTAAATGTTGTTCGTGCTAGACAAACTAGTGAATTTAAACCTATTTCGGAAGCTTTAAGGGAAGCTCATGAGCATTTGGAAATTATTAGTAAAAATAAGTCAGTTATTACTGGTCTTCCTTCTGGCTTTTTAGATTTGGATAAGGCTACTAGTGGATTCCATGAAGGAGAGCTTATTATTATTGCAGCTCGTCCTGGTATGGGTAAAACTGCTTTTGCTCTTAATATCGCGACGAATGCTGCTATGAAAACAGAAAAAGCAATTGCTATTTTTAACTTGGAGATGAGTGCTGATCAGCTTGTTAATCGAATGATTAGTTCTGTTGGTCAAATTGAAAATGATAAACTTAAAACAGGTATGCTTAATGATAATGATTGGAAACGTTATACAGAGGCTATGAGTGAGCTTGCTGATACTAATATTTTTATTGAAGATAATGCTTCGATCACCGCGCCTGAAATTAAAGCAAAATGTCGTCGACTTGCTAGTAATCCGAAAGGACTAGGGTTAGTTATTATTGATTATTTACAATTAGTTACTACGGGTGGAAGAGTTGAATCAAGACAAGTGGAAGTATCTGAAATTTCACGTTCTTTTAAAACCATGGCTATGGAATTAAAAGTTCCTGTTATTGCTCTTGCTCAACTTTCTCGTGGTGTAGAGCAAAGAAGAGAGTCTAATCAACCTAAATTATCTGATTTAAGAGAGTCTGGTTCTATTGAACAAGATGCTGATTTGGTATTATTTATTAATCGACAAGATTATTTTGAAGCGAAAACAGCTGATAATAAACAAAATATTGTTCCTGTGGATCTTATTATCGCGAAGCATCGACGTGGAAGTACAGGGTTCTATCAATTGTTATTTGAACTTAATAAAAGCATTTTTAAATCTTTCACACCTGTTGATGAGAATAACTTTTAAAAAGGAGTATTTATGAAGAAAGAAAATTTAATTGTGGGGGTTGTTATTGTTGTTTTAATTATCACTTTTTTACTTAATGGATTTCATCCGATGAATCGAACTTCTAAAAATGTTTATCAAGTGTATTTAAATGGAGAGAAACTTGGTGTAATTCCTGATAAAGATGAATTATTAGATCTTATTAATGAGGGACAGCAAGATATTCGAGATACTTATCATGTGAATCAGGTTTATCCTCCTAATGGTTTTAATATTGAAGAGTATGTTACTTATCATGATACTATTACTACTGCTGATGCAATATATCAAGAAATTAAAGATAAAAGTGATTTTACAATTGAAGGATATTTGATTACGATTACAAGACCAAAAAGTGAAACAGAAGAAGAGAAAGTTACTAATATTTATGTTTTAGATGATGAAATTTATAAAGAAGCAGAACATCGTTTTATTACTACTTTTGTGAATGAAAGTGATTATGAGGCTTATATTAGTAATTCTCAAGAGGCTATACGGGATGTAGGTTCTATTATTAATCACATGGCGTTTGAGGAAAATATTGTGATTAAAAAGGCTTATATTCCTGTGAAAAATAAAATCTTTACGAATGCAGATGAACTTACTCAGTACTTACTTTATGGAACTACAGAACCTCAAAAAAATTATGTGGTGAAACAAGGAGATACTTTAAAGAGTATTGCGGATGCTAGTGAATTAAATGTTCGAGAACTTATGATTTTAAATCCTAAATTTCGTAATGAAAGTGCTGTTCTAGCGATTGGAGATACTTTAGCAAATGGTATTATTAATCCTATTTTAACTTTATATGAAGAAGTACGTTCTACGGAAGATGTGGAACAAGCTTTTACGAAAGTGACTGTTACCGATAATTCAATGGGATATGGTACTAGTAAAGTGACTCAACCTGGAGTGACTGGGCTTGAGAGAATTACTCAGGAGTATCGTATAATTAATGGTGAACGTACACAGGATACGAATGTGATTAGTAAAGTAACGATAAGAGAAGCTGTTCAAGAAATTACATCGGTAGGTCCAAAATATTATCCAAATACAAGTGGTGGTACAGGAAATTATTTAGAAACTGGTTTAGACTGGGGATGGCCTACCAATACTCCTTATGTTATTACAACCGATTATGAACCAAGATGGGGTTCTTTCCACCGTGGACTTGATATTTCTGGTACTGGTTTTGGGTCTCCTATTTATGCTGCTAGAGATGGAGTGGTTGTCGAGACAAACAATACTTGTCCAAATTATGGATATTATGGTAATATGTGTGGTGGAAGTTATGGAAACTTTGTATCTATTGATCATGGAAATAACTATTATACATTATATGGACACATGAAAAGTGATTTAGTGGTGAATGTTGGAGATCGAGTAAAACGTGGGCAAATTATTGGATACATGGGTAGTAGTGG
>CANPWX010000087.1 GCA_947585065.1 uncultured Bacilli bacterium
GTCTATCGATGAACCTTATAAGCTTACGTTAGAGTAGATTTTGAAAAATCACTCTTTTTTTACATCCTAGGAAAGGTCCTTTTTATTTTTCAAAATGTGTGTTAGAATAATTACTTGTAATTTCGTAAAGAAAGAGAGTTATGCTAACTGAAATTATGGTTTTAACTGCTAAGTGGGATTTACTTTTTACAATAATGACCAACTTTGTGTAAATTCATATACATCCTATTTTTTTTTTGATATAATTAGTATATCATAAGGGAAGTGAGGATATGAGAAACAATCATGGGCAAGCACTGGTAGAATATGTTTTAATTATCGCGATTATCAGTGTTATAACTGTTAGTATTGTGAATTTTTTTGGAGGCTATTTAAAAGATACTATGACAAAAACTTCTTGTGATATGATGAGTCGTATTTATGTAGAAGGAAATAGTCCAGGAGAAGCTAAATGTGTGACAAAAGAAGAATATGAAAGGCTTAATTTAAAAAATGAATAAAAAGGGACAAGCACTAGTGGAATTTGTTATTATTTTGCCTATTTTTGTTTTTATGTTACTTGCTGTGATTGATTTTGGAAAAATGATTTATTTTAAAAATTTGTTACAAAGTGAAATGTCTGATGTTGTTCATCTTTATCAAAATGAAAAAACATATCAAGAAATTATGGATGATTTATCCCTTAGTGATGAAAATATTGAATTAGAAATTCAGAATGAAAATAATGAATTGGTTACTTTCTATTTAAAACGTGAAATTACTATTGTAACACCAGGTTTATCTTTCTTGTTTCCAACTCCTTATAAAGTAGAAGTAAGTCGAGTGATGCATTATGAATAAAAAAGGACAGACACTTATTCTTTTTGTTATTTTAATTCCTATTTTGATTACTTGTCTTGCTATTGTGGTGGATGTTGGAATTTTAACAAATGAATATCAAAAAACAAGAGGTATTATAGAAGATGGAATACGAGATTATTTTGATTCTAATCAGTCTATCAAAGAACTCCTTATTTTAAATGATATTCCTGTAGAAGAATTAGTTATTCATGAAGAAAGTGATAAAGTATCTGTAGATATTCATTATCAAATTAATTCTTTATTTGGAACGATTATTAATATTAAAAATTATGAAATAGAACTTCATCTTGTTGGTAAAAAGCAAGAGGATAAAGTGATTATTAGCAAAGAAGAATAGGATGTGGGTTATGAAAAAGAAAACTGGAAAAAGTATTTGTTTGTTTTCTGGAAAAGGCGGAGTTGGGAAAACTCATTTGGCTCTTTGTCTTGCTGGAATTTATTCTACTATGGGGAAGAAAGTATTAGTACTCGATATGGATTTATCTGGTGGGGGAGTTGCGCTTTATGTTAATAAACCTTATGAGAAAACGATTTATAATTTTGTAGATGATTATACAAATAATCGTTTTAAATCTTTAGAAGATTATGTTATTCCTTATAATGAATTTATTGATATTTTACCTAGTCCGAAAGACCCCAGAAGTGCCTTAAAGATTGATTCTAAATATGTAGAAATTGCGATTGAAAAGTCTTGTGTTCATTATGATGTTGTTTTAATTGATATGAATCATGATTTAAATGAAGTGAATTTAACTATATTAGATACTGTTCATACGATTTTATTTGTTATGCAAAATGATCCAATGGATTTAAAAAATATGAAAAGTATGCTTTCTATTTTCCATGATTTAGAGAAAGATAATTATAAAATTTTGTTAAATAATTCACGGGATCCTTTTAAAAAATATTTTACTTTATTTGATATGAAAAATATATTAAAAGCAAATATTGATTATGTTTTATCTAGTGAGTTTTATTTAAAAAATATTGATTCTTATATTATGAATGGCAAGATTGTTACTTTAGAAGCTAAGGCCCCTAATATTTTTAATAAAGATTATACTGTGATGATGAAGATATGTGTTGATTTATTAGGTAAGGAGGAAGAAAATGGCAAAGTCTAGTTTAGTTGAAGCTTTTCATATTGAAAAGAAACCAAGTAAAGTTAGTTATTTGAATGATTATGAAATATTTCCTGATAAGAATTTGTTAGATGAACTTCGAACTCGAATTGTTGAAAATTTAATTGATCAAGAAATTCCAGAAGATAAATTATTAAGTCAATTTATTAATGATGAGATTGATAAAACGATTGAAGGGTATGATTTATCGAATTTAGAGAGAAGTCACTTATATAATTTAATTGATAATGAAATTAATGGATATGGTCCTTTAACGGAGTTACTAGAAGATAAAAATATTAGTGAAATTATGGTAAATAGTCCTAAGGAAATTTATATTGAAATTGATGGACAAATTATTCGCGATGATAGTGTATCTTTTATTAATGATGAACATATTATTCGGACTATTGAAAGAATGATTGGCCCGATGGGAAGAACAATTGATGCGACCAATCCAATGGTGGATTCTAGGCTAAAAGATGGCTCTCGTATTAATGCGGTTATTCCTCCTTTATCGACTAAGGGACCAGTAATTACTATTCGTAAGTTTAAAAGAGAAATGACAACGGCAGATGATATGATTCGAATTGGTTCTATGACTCCATATATGGCTTCTTTTTTGGAAGCTGCTGTTCGTGGGAAATGCAACATGATTATTTGTGGAGGAACTGGTTCTGGAAAAACAACTCTTTTAAATATTTTAAGTAGTTTTGTACCGGAGGAAGAACGTATTATTACGATTGAGGATGCTGCTGAATTACGACTTAATAAAGAACACGTTATTTCCTTAGAAACTAGAGTTACTAATTATGATAATGAGGGCGAGATTACTATTCGTGATTTAGTTATTAATGCTCTTCGTATGAGACCTGATCGTATTATTGTTGGAGAAGTTCGCGGAAAAGAAGCTTTTGATATGTTACAAGCGATGAATACTGGACATGAAGGATCTTTAACTACCTTGCATGCGAATGGAGCAAAGGATGCTTTAAACCGACTTGAGACTATGGTTTTAATGAGTGGACTTGATATTCCTATTAAAGCGATTCGGGAATATATTGTGAGTGCGATTGATTTAGTTGTCAATATCGAAAGAATGAGTGATGGCAAAAGAAAGATTACTTCTATTTGTGAATTAGAAAATTTTCAAGATGGAGAAATTTTATTAAAAGAAATTTTTGCTTTTCATCAGAAAGGAATTACACCAGCAGGGGAAGTCGATGGGGAATATGTTTTATATAATGAAACAATTCCTAAGGTTTATTATAAAATCGCGGCAAAAGGTATTACAGAATTAGATACGATGTTTCATAAAAATTAAATAAGAAAGGAGAACTATTTATGGAAGAATATTCTTTATCCCTTATTATTACGCAAGGAATTACTATTTTCATTTTAATTTTTCTTATCATTTATTTATTAAAACAAAGAAGAATTATTAAATTAGCAAAGAGATTTGAAAAGTTTTCTTTAATTAGTACAAAAGATAAAGAGAAATCTATCTTTGATTTTATTTTTGATTTTGTCTTACAAATGATTCATGGGTTAGCTCGTATTCTTTCTAAAAGTGTTTCTTTTAAAAAATATGGAAGTCGTTATGAAAAGTTTATTTCTTTTGAAGATAAAAATAGAATTAGTGGAATGGATTATGTTGCAATTAAATTTATTATGGCTTTTGCCTTTATCCTATTAAATGTTTTATCGGCCATGTTTCAGGTTATGAATTTAAGTTTTATTAGTTTACTTATTACTTTTTGTATTGGCTTTTTCTTACCAGATTGTTATTTACAAATTGTTTTTCAAAAAAAGAGAAAGAAAGTGGAAGATGATTTACTTAAGGCTATTATTATGATGAATAATAGTTTTAAATCTGGACGAAATATTATGCAAGCTGTCGCGATTGTTAAGGATGAATTAGATGGACCAATTAGTGATGAGTTTAAAAAAATTTATTTGGATATGACTTATGGACTTAGTATGGAAGTTGTTTTTGATCGTTTTTATAATCGAGTAAAATTAGAAGATGCGAAATATATTACTAGTTCTCTTACTCTTTTAAATAAAACGGGTGGAAATATTGTGAAAGTTTTTGGAACTATCGAGAAATCTTTTTTTGATAAGAAAAAATTAAAACAAGAAATGCAGAGTTTAACAAGTGCATCCATTTTTGTTTTTCGAACTTTGTGTATCCTTCCTTTTCTGTTTATTTTAGTGATTTATTTTTTGAATCCAAGTTATTTTGAACCAGTTTTTTCTACTTCGATTGGACATATTCTTCTTATTTTAACTGTTCTTCTTTATGTTCTTTATATTATTGTCATTCGTAAAGTTTTGGAGGTTGATATTTAATGAATCGCAGTCTTGTTCGAAGAATTTATTTGGATAGTACTATTAAAAAAATTGAAAAAAAGGTAAAGTTACTTGGAATTCATTGTAATTATGATGTTCAAGATTTACTTAATATGCGATTACTCGCGTGTATTTTCATTTTTATTGTGCTTCTTATTTTTAATAAAAATGGATATATTCTCGCGCCAGTGAGTGTGGTTATTTTTCATTATTTGAGTGAGTATCTTATTCTTGATTTACCTATAAAGAAAAGAACGAAAAAGTTGGAGGAAGAGGCAATCTTTTTCTTTCAGGTTTTGTCTTTAACGTTAGAGAGTGGAAGAAATTTAACTTCGGCATTAGAAATCGCTTCTAAGAATGTGGAAAGTGAACTTGCTGAAGAGTTTCAAAAGTCCTTGGGAGAAATGAAACTTGGAAAAAGTTTTTCTGAAGTCATTACTAGTATGAAAGAGAGAATTCCAAGCGATACGATTAACAATGCTTTATTAAATATTATTCAAGCAAATGTTTTTGGAAATAATATTGAAGAGTCTTTAAATAATCAATTGGAATTTTTAAAAGATAAGAGATTATTAGAGATTAAAAGTGAGATTGGGAAACTTCCAACTAAGATTAGTATTCTATCGGTTTTATTTTTTATTCCGATTATTTTACTTGTTATTTTAGCACCGGTTATTGTTTCTTTTATCG
>CANPWX010000088.1 GCA_947585065.1 uncultured Bacilli bacterium
AGTAATTTCACATGGAATTACATCTCCCATTTTGTCTCTAGTTGCTTCATTAAACTTTTGACAAAAATCCTGAATATTAATACCAGCAGGACCTAAAACTGTACCAACTGGTGGTGCTGGATTTGCTTTTCCAGCTTCAATTTGTAATCCAATTTTTCTAACGACTTCTTTCGCCACGAAAATCACTCCTTTCTTTCGAGTTTCTTCATGTTAGTGGTTTAGGGCGAGTCCGCAAATCCCTCCCACTCGACTAAGATATTAACACAAAAAAAGAGAAAATACAAGGATTTTCTCAAATGTCATGATGTAGTCCTAATTTTAATTTTGGAATTTCTTGATCCATTAATTTTTTGATTTCTTTTTCAATGGGTTTCATATTAGCTGTAACTGGCATTCTATCGATATAGCATCCTTCTAAAAGTAGGATTGTTTCGCTTGTAATTTTTCTAATACCAAAATAAATGTGATAAATCTACTTATACTGGTACTAAATAAATTTTTTTAATTGTCCATTCCATACTTGCACCATACGCTAATTCATTTGCTGATGCATCAAAAAATATATATTGACTTCCTGTAACTGAAGATAAATCAGCAGTTCTATCAAATGAATCTCTAATTAAACCCGTTCCTGGTGAAATCAATTCCATTCCTAAAGCTGTATTATGAATATGCCATTCAGTAGTCGTTGCTGTTGTACCAAAAACAATATTTAGAGTAGGATCATAATTTGTTACTTCATAAGGCCAATCTGATGGAACGTTCATATCATAAACAATATGTAATTCTTTATATAAACTTGCATTAATTGTCTTTGAACTTCTAAATCCAATTAATCGATTATAACCTGGATTAAAATAGGAAATGCTATTTAGTTGGATTAATATATTATTTTCATTAAATGTTATATGTGCTCCATTAGAAGTGTATCCTGTGTTTTCTTCATAAATTTCTTTTACAGTGCCACTTATCCACTCTCCAACAATATTTGAATCTGTTTTACCTTGATCATAAATATAATAGTTTATTTTTACTGAAGTAGAGGATATAGTACTTACATTACCTGCAACATCAGTTACACGTACAGAAATAGTATGAGTTCCTCCAGGTACATCTATAAAATTGTAAATATTACTTGTAGATGGCATCCAATTTCCTTCATCTAAACGATATTCTCTTAAATATACTTCGCTTCCTCCTGAATCTGTACTAGTGTCAGTCACTTTAATATTTTTCTCATTTACTTCAACAGTAAATTTAGCTTCTGGTTTTACATTATCATAGTTCACATTAAAATTTTTCTCAGCACTTAGATTTCCTGCCATATCATAAACTCTAAAATACATGGAACCAATTCCTCTAAAATCTGTGGTAATATAAATATTGTCACTATAATTTTTTATAGGTAGGTCATCATATGCTCCTTCATATCGATATTGATGCAAATTTATACCACTGTGATTTTCTGTTATTTTTTCTCTTGCCACTATTGGTGTATTGGTCCAAGTATCTGCCAAAACATTTAAGTGCTTTATTTTATAATTAAGGCCTGTTTCGTTTCCAATATCTATCCTTAAACTTGTATAATTATCTTTTGGAATATCTATAAAAATATCTTTTGTACCAGATTTTAACGTTGCTCTTTTTGAATTTCCTTCATTGAAACTTCCTGTTGTAGAATAATATACTTGAATTGTTTGGTCTGAGTCTAATGCTTCTTCTAACTCTAAATATACGCTACTTATATTTTTGTATTTTGTTACATTTGGGAAATCGATATGAGGGTTTGTACCAGTAGTTACCCAAGTTCCATTTGGCCCAGCATCTTTTTCATACCATGTATAAGTATAACTTGTAGCGCCTAATAATTTATAAAATACTTCTATCGAATCAATTGTTGGTTTTTCTGAATCAATATTATATGTTTGTGAACACTTTGTTGCACTTGTGTTTCCCGCTAAATCTGTAAAATTTGCACATACAACGGAATTTTCTCCTGTTATCATTGTGACATTGGCTGTTTTCCCATCAATATCGATATTTGGTGTACATGAATTTGTTCCAGTACAATATTTTCCTCTTATAACTCCACTTTCTGTGTCTTCTCCCGTTACTGTTATTTTTCCAGTTTTATACCAACCATTACTAGATACTTCTGAAAGACTTTCCGTAATATTAACCTCTGGTTCCGTATTATCATATTTTGTAGAAAACGGTGTTTCAGCACTTATATTGCCCGCTACATCATAGACTCTTACATACATAGGTCTTGTAGGAAGATAATCATATGAAAAATAAATATCATCACTAAATTTCTGTAAAGGTCTGTTATCATATTCTCCCTCATATCGATATTGATGTGTACTTACTCCACTATCTTTTTCAATAATTTTTTCTCTTATTAATACATGAGTATTAGTCCATGTTTCATCGCATAATATATTTAAATGTTTTATTTTATAACTTAATCCGCTTGTATTACCTATATTAATCCTTAATTTTACATAATTACCTGCTGGAATATCTATAAATGTAAATTTTGTGCCAGATTTTAACGTTGTTCTTTTTGAATTTTCTTCAGTGAAATTTTCTGTTGTAGAATAATATACTTGAATTGTTTGGTCTGAGTCTAATGCTTTTTCTAATTCTAAATATACGCTTCTTAAATTTTTATATTTTGATACATTTGTAAAATCAATATGAGGATTCGAATTATTAGTTATCCATGTTCCATTAGATCCTGCGTCGGTTTGATATCCCGAAAAAGTATAAGGATCTGTTCCAAGTAATCTATAATATATTTCTATTGTTTCAATTATTGGTTTTTCAGAATCGATATTATATGTTTTAGAACAAGTTGGCGTGCTTGTATTTCCAGCATTATCTGTAAAACTTGCACATACTACTGAATTTGCACCATTTATCATTGTGACGTCTATTTTATTTCCTTGAAAATCTATATCTGGTATACATGAATTTGTTCCTGTACAATATTTTCCACCTATTATTCCACTTTCTGTATCTTCACCTGATACTGTTATTGTTCCGTTTCTATACCATCCTTCATTTGGTTCTTGAGGAATTAAAGATTCTTGAAAACTTTGAGTAGGTGCAGTTTTATCAACTTTTAAAGTTATTGTTTTTTCTTGACTAATGTTATCTGCATAATCTACTGCTCGAATTGTTAACAAATTATTTAGTATGTTATTAAAATCCGTTGTAATTCCTTTTGCTATTATTTCCTGTGAAAAATTAGAATAAGCAGTTCCATCATATTTATATTGAACATATCTTAAACCACTAAAACTCTCTGCTATTTTAAAACGTAGAACGAAACTATCATTGGTCCATGTTTCATCACATAATATATTTAAGTTTTTTATTTTGTAACTTAATCCTGCTGCTTCTCCAATATCTATTCTTAAGCTTTGATAATTATTTTCCGGAATATCTATTATTACATATTTTGTGCCATTTTTTAATATCGTTGATCTTGAATTTCCTTCACTGTAGTTTTCGTTTTTAGTGGCATAAAATATCTGTATTCTTTGGTCTGAATCTAGTGCTTCTTCTAGTTCTACGTAAACACTTCTTATGTTTTGATATTTGGAAACATCCTGAAATATAATTTGAGGATCTCGTGTATTCGTTGTCCATATACCATTTACTCCTCCGTCATTTTCATAACCATCATATGTATATGGAGTATTCCCTAATATTTTATAAAACAAATCTAAACTTTCGATTTGAGGCAATTCTCCATCGACATTATAAGTAGCCGAACAAGTTTTATTACTTATATTTCCTGCTTCATCTTTGAAAATTGCACATACTCTTACATTTTCTCCATTGATTAGTTCTACATTTGTACTTTCACTTGTAAATGCTTCCGTTGGTTCACAGTCTTTTGTATCGATACAATAAAGGCCATTTTTTATTCCACTTCCTCCTGTGTCGGTTCCTTTAACGGTGATACTTGCACTTGTATACCATTCATTTTCTCCAATTACCGAAGCATCATCTAATGTCATACTTTGCTCTGGTTTACTTAAATCGATTTTTACTGTTGTTTGCTGTACATCACTTTCATTTCCTAATTTATCTTTTGCTTTGAAATAATAGATTCCATTATATTCTTCTGTTATTTTAAATGTTGTTGTTCCACTTAATCTTTCTGTTTCAATACTTTCTATTTTATACCAATCTTCATTATTTTTTGAATAATAGAAACTCTCTACTCCACTGATATCATCGGTTGCTCTTAATGTAATGGTTAATTCTTCATTTGTCCATTCATTTTCTTTTGGATTAGTTACTATAAGTTCTGGTCCACTTTTATCAGCTTCAGTAATTGTATGTTTTATCTCACTGATATTTCCTAATTCATCTTTTCCATAAATGGTAATTGTTTTATTGGTACTAGATGGATAGCTAACTGTTTCTTCTTTTTCTTCTTGAAATGAATTCCATTCTTCTTCTAAATCAATCGAACTTATTTCATCTTCTATTCGATATTCTTTTAATCCTGATTTTGAGTCTGTAAAATGAATACTTAATAAAGCTCCATTTTCATCACTTGTTTCTTCTACATCAATCTCTGGACCTTTTTGATCCAGCTTGTTTGTTTGAAATGTTTTTTCTTGTACATTTCCTAGTTCATCTCGAAAATAAATCGTATATTCTTTTTCTTCGTTAAATTCTAATTCTATTTGAACTTTTGATGCTGGTGTCACAGGAACTGGTTGATAATTTTCTTTATCAAAAGAATATTCAATAATTTTCACATCTTCTTTTTCACTTGCTACTTCAAATGTAATCACTTCTTTTTCTTTTGAATAATCATTTGGTTCTATTACATTTTCTACTATGATACTATTTTGTAATTGTTCTTCTTCTATATAACTTGCTGTGATGGTGACTTTACTATCAAAAGTTGCATTCATTACTTCATTAATGG
>CANPWX010000089.1 GCA_947585065.1 uncultured Bacilli bacterium
TTAAATAATTTAAAAGAATAAAAGAACAACAAATAAAGATGAAAACTATTTAGCTTTTTATGTTATAATTTTAACGGGAGGTTAAATTATGTTTCACGAACTGATATATTCCAAAATGATTGATTGGTATCAATCAGAAGAATGCAAGATAAAAGATATAATAAACTATATTATCAAAAAAGATAAGATGAGAGATGCCCAAATAGAATCAATCAAACTATATTTGTTTTTTAAAATATATTGCAAAAATTTACCATTATCAAAACTGTTTTCAGAAGGCTATTTTCTTAAATATTTAGATATAGATTCATTGCCAATATCAAAACAATTTAGAGATTTTCTTTATGAAAATAAAGGAGCCAGAGAGTTATACGAGATAACACTTACAATTGATAATTTTAAATCTTTAAAAACAACAATCGAAAATAACTACAAGACACTTAATTATAAAGAAATATTTGATAATATTTTTCATAATACCATATATGCAGATTATATTTATTCCCTTCCAATGGGTGCGGGAAAAACTTACTTAATGTCAGCATTCATGTATTTAGATTTATATTTTGCTTTAAATGAACCAAACAATAAAGTATTTGCACATAATTTCATAGTTCTTGCCCCAAGTGGATTGAAATCCTCAATTATTCCCAGTCTAAAAAACATAAAAAATTTTGATGTATCCTGGGTTATTCCAGAACCAACTGCAACAAAATTAAAAAACATGGTGAAATACGAAATACTAGATGAGGTAAAAACAGGCAATAAAAGTAATAAAATAAAAAATCCAAATGTCCAAACAATTTCGCAATATCAACCGTATGAAGATATGTTTGGTTTTGTTTTTTTAACAAATGCCGAGAAAGTAATACTTGATAAATTTGAAAATACAAATCAACAAATATATATGAATTTTGATACTTTAAATTCCAAAGAACTGACAATCGAATACAAAATTGCCAATGAATTAAGAGAAGCAATTAGCAAAATACCTAATAAAGCTATTTTTATAGATGAAGTCCATCATGTTGCTAGCGAAGAAATAAAACTTCATCAAGTAGTTTCCAATTGGGCAAAAAACGGAAATATGTGTGAAGTAATAGGATTTTCTGGAACTCCATATTTAGATACAAAAGAAAAAATAAAAATAACAAATAATGTAACCATTGAAAATGAAGACATTTCGAATACTATTTACTATTATCCATTAATTAAAGGGATTGATAATTTTTTAAAAAAGCCTAAAATAGTCGCATCAACAGATAATAATAGTTTGAGCATTATTAAAGAAGGACTAGATGAATTTTTTAATAAATATTTGGAAACATCCTATGATGGAATAACAAGCAAGATTGCAATTTATAGTGGAAGAATCGAAACACTGGAAGAAGAGATATACCCTTTTGTTGCAGAATATGTCTATGCATTAGGAATGAACCCAAATGAAGTAATCTTAAAATATCATGGTGGAAATAAAAACTATATACTTCCAAAAGAAAATGAATTAGAATTTGCTTCATTGAATACAAAGCTATCAAAAAAAAGAATAGTTCTTTTAGTGGGCATTGGTAAAGAAGGATGGGATTGTTCAAGTCTCACTGGTGTAATTCTTTCTCAAAAAGGATGCTGTCCTAAAAAAATGGTCTTACAAACAACCTGTAGATGTTTAAGACAAGTAATAAAAGGAGAAAAAGAAACCGCTTTAATCTATTTAAATTCAGACAACGAAAAAGAACTTTCTGATCAATTAAGAAAAAATCAACATATTACTATTAAAGAATTTGAATCCGGAGCAAGCCTCCATAGTAACAAAATTAATAGACATAATCGCATGGACAAACTAAATATTCCTAATATAGAGTATTATAATTATAATTTAAGATACGAAGAAGAAATGATTGAAGAGATAAACACATCGAAAGAATTAAAAAAAATATTAAAGAATCCAGATATAAAAGACAACATTCTAGTAAAAGAAATAGACTTAAATGGAGACATAATAAATAATAATGTAAATGAAATAGTCTATGGTGAAACAATATCCTATAATGAATGGCTCTTAAATATATCGAAAGAAAGTTTTGGATGGATTTCTATTGAGCAATTAAAACAATATGATAAAGAATTAAAAAAAATATATAATTCCATAACAGAAGAAGGAAAACTAAATATGACATATAATCATGTTTGGATAAATTCACTTATTAGAAAAGCATTCTACGAAAAAAGAACATTAAAAACAGTTAAAGAAGAAACTTTAGAAACAGCATCCCTTTTATCCATAAAAGATATTCCTAGCATAGAATGTGATAAAGAGAAATTTCAATATCCAGATGATCCAATTGTAAATGAAATTTTAAATAAAGATAATAATAAAAAGAAAGAAATAGATTTAGAATCTTTATCAAAAGATGAAATAATAAAAATGTTAAAAGAAAATGCAGAATTATTAACAAATTTAACTAAGGAAGAAAGCCTAGAATCAAAATTAAGTAACAGAACATTTCATTATCTACCTTACGTTTTTTCCCAAAGTACATTTGAAAAATTTGTATTCAAAAAAATTTTGACTCTTAACAGATTTAATAAAAGTGATTTAGAAGTTTATTATAATGGGGACCGTAATATTTCATCATTTAGAATTGAATGTTTTAAAATAGAAAATAAAAAAATTAAGAAAGTTGGACTATATACACCAGATTTTTTAATACTAAAAAGAACAGAGAGCAAAATAAAAAAAATATTAATAATAGAAACAAAAGGGAGTGGGTTTAAAAATCAACAAGAATTTATAGATAGAAGAAATTATATAGAAAAAGAATTTATCCCTTATAATAATAAAAAAATAGGATATAAAAAATTTGATTACCTCTATATTGAAGATACATTTACCGAAAATGAAATAATATCACTATTAAATAACAAAATTTATGAATTTTTTAAGGAGGAAAAGTAATGGCAATTAAATACATTCCATATTTTAAAGACACAATAGATGGGCAAGCTATATTAGATAATTTTATCAGAACTAAAAGAATTTTAAAATATGCAGATAATGATAAAGTAAAAGAAAAAATAGAGAGAGGTCTTCCATTATATGAAACAGAAGTGACAGAAATCGTTGGTGATGTTTCAGATAATTTAGTAATTAGAGGAGAATGTCTTTCAGCTTGTGCCTATCTAAAAGAAAAGGATATAAAAGTAGATTTAGTATATATTGATCCTCCTTTTGCGAGTGGAGCTGATTATGCTAAAAAAGTATATATTAGAAGAAATCCAAAAAAGGCAACAGCATTAAAAGAGGCTAAAAGAATATTAGAAGATGAAGAACTTCAATCTTTTGAAGAAAAAATGTATGGAGACATATGGAATAAAGAAGCTTATTTAAATTGGATGTATGAAAATTTAATGGCGATTAAATCAGTAATGAGTGAAAAAGCTTCTATCTATGTCCATTTAGATCATCATATAGGACACTATGTAAAAATACTATTAGACGAAATTTTTGGAGAGAACAATTTTAGAAATGAAATAGTCTGGTGCTACACAGGAGGAACTGATAATAAAACATCTTTTGGAAAAAAACATGATACGATTTTTTTCTATACTAAAACTGATGAGTACACTTTTAATGGAGATTTTGAGCCTTTCTCGGAAGGAACTTTAAAAAGATTTAATAAACAAGATGAAAATGGAAGATACAAAGAAAATAAATTAGCAAATGGTAAAATATATAAAACATATATGAAAGAAGAAGGAAAGTTAGTTCCTGATTACTGGATGTTTCCAATTGTAAATAGAACTTATGAAGAACATGTTGATTATGCAACTCAAAAACCAGAAGCACTATTAGAACGAATTATAAAAGCTTCTTCTAATAAAAATAATATTGTGGCCGATTTTTTTGGAGGAAGTGGAGTCACAGCAAAAGTATCAAATGATTTAGAAAGAAAATTTATTCATGTAGATGTGGGGGTAAATAGCATTGAAACAACGAGAGATAGACTTTTATCAGCTAATGCTTCATTTAAAATATTAGATATTAAAGATAGTGTGAATTTATTTAGAAATCCAGTTCAAACAATGGAAAAACTGAAAAAATTAATTCCAGGTTTAGTAAGTGAAGATGATCTTGATGAATTTTGGGAAGGAGTAATAAATGATAGTGATTTAGGAAAAATTCCAGTATATGTTCCAAATCTAATGGATTCTTCAACAAAATTATTAGACATTACTATGATAAACAAAATAGTGAATCAAGAAATAATTAAATTAGATGATGAAATAAAAAAAGTAATTATCTACTATATAGATAGAATAGATAAAAAAGAAATTGATAGTTTTATTAAAGAAAATTTAAAAATGGATATAGAAATAGAACTTAGAGATTTAAAAGAAGTATTAAGTGAAACAATTAATAATGATGAAGTAGAATATCATTTAGATTCTAATAAAATATGTATTGATACTTTTATTAGCGATAGGCTCATCAGAAAAATAAAAGAATATAATGAAAAAATGAAATTGCAATCTTTAAATAATGGAAAGAAACATCATTTGATTAAAATTAGTACCAATGGCCTTGAATTAATAGAAATGATTTCTTTAGATTGTACATCCAGTGATGGAGTGTGGCATAGTGATGAAGAAATTAAGATTGATGAATTAGGGTATGTGATAAAAAAAGGAGAAAAAACAGATGAATTTTGGGATGGAACAATATCATTTAATAAAAAACCATTAAGAATAAAAATTAGAAATATCTCAGGAGATGAATCAATCACAATTATAAATTCACAAAATAAATAATTAAGATTTAGTTTATTACTATAACTAATCGATAGAAAAATATATTGTAAGAAAAGAAAAAATATAGTAAAATGAGTGTAATAGAAAAGTAGAAAGAAGGTCCCTCTATGCAAATATCA
>CANPWX010000090.1 GCA_947585065.1 uncultured Bacilli bacterium
AAATCCAATCTTTTTAAATATATGTCTCAAAGTGAAGCTTATGCTTTAATTGATGATACCGAAAAAATATTCAATGAATTTGGCATGGATTCCGAAGTATATCCAACCAACAGAAAAGAAGCCCAAGAATTAGAAGAAAAAATCGCCAAAGTAGGTGCGAGTTTATTGATCATAAAACAGAAACATTTAGGAAGTGACAAATTACCAACCTATATTCAAAATTTTACAGATTATTTAAAGAAGGAAGGAATAACTGCCATCGAAAATGCTAATGTATGTGATGTAACAGAAGAAAAAGATACATATGAAGTAATTTATAAAATAGAAAATAAAAAAGAAAAAGTAAAAGGTAAATCTGTCGTAATTGCTCCGGGTAGAACAGGTGCAAAATGGGTTCAAGAATTAGCAGATAAATATCATATTCCTTACACATCACAAAGCATTGAAATAGGTGTAAGAGTAGAAGTACGGAAAGAAATACTAGAATCAATTACAAACGTTATTTATGATCCGACAATATTTATTAAAACAGATACTTATAATGACGAAATAAGAACATTCTGTACGAATCCAGGAGGGTTTGTAGCCAAAGAAAATTATAATGGCTATATTTGTGTGAATGGGCATGCTTTAAAAGATATAAAATCAAATAATTCTAACTTTGCTTTTATTTCAAAAGTAACCTTAACAGAACCAGTAACAAATACGAGGGAATATGGGGAATGCATTGCCAAAATTGCCAATACTTTAGGTGATGGCAAACCAATTCTACAAACCTTAAGAGATTTACGAATGGGAAGACGAAGCAATATGGATCGAATCAAAAAAGGTTTTATTGAACCAACCTTAAAAGACGTAGTAGCTGGAGATTTAGCTCTTATTCTTCCACATCGTATTATTAAAAATATTTTAGAAGGTTTAGAAACATTAGATAAAATTATTCCTGGAGTGAACAACGGGGAGACACTACTTTATGGACCTGAAATAAAATTTTTTAGTAATGAAATAGAAACAGATGAACATATGAAACTAAAAAATCATAATATTTATTTTATTGGCGATGGAGCTGGAAAAGCCGGAAATATAGTTGTCGCCGCTTCCACAGGTTTAATTGCTGCACGCGATATAATAACGAAATTAGAAAAATAAAAAAATTGTCAAGTTTTGTGAGAAAGCTTTGTTTTCATAAATGTTTATGATAGAATTAAAAAAGAAAAGAGGATATAAAATGGAAAAAGCAAAAGTTTATTTTACGAAAGAATTAACACCAGAGAAAATAGTAGAACTCTACAAACACTTAGGTGTGGAATTAAAAGGAAAAGTAGCAGTGAAAGTGCATTCTGGAGAAGAAGGAAATCAAAATTATTTGAAACCAGAATTTCTAAAACCGATGGTAGATTATGTCAATGGAACGATTGTGGAATGTAACACCGCATACGATGGCGCCCGAGATACGACTGAAAAACATGAAAAATTAATGGAAAAACATGAATGGACCAAATACTTTCAGGTAGACATTTTAGATGCGAAAGAAGATCTAGTTTTAGAAATACCAAATGGGAAAGTCCTTCATAAAAATTATGTAGGAAAAAATATAGAAAACTATGATTCAATGCTAGTATTGTCTCATTTTAAAGGACATCCTATGGGAGGATATGGAGGAGCTATAAAACAATTATCTATTGGAGTAGCATCTTCAAAAGGTAAAAGATATATTCATTGCTGTGGACAAGAAAACGGTACCTATGAAGATATGTTTAAACAAGATCAATTAACATTTTTAGATAGTATGGTAGATGCTGCATCTTCTGTAGTAAATTATTTTAAAAATAATATGGCATATATCAATTTAATTTGTAACTTATCCGTTGATTGTGATTGTTGTGCAGTAGCAAAAGATCCATGTATGAAAGATATTGGAATAGTAGCCTCAACGGACCCAGTCGCAATAGATGCTGCATGTATTGATTTAATCAAAAACTCTGAAGAAGAAGGAAAAGAAGAACTATTAGAAAGAATTGAGTCAAGACAAGGCTATCATACCATTGAAAGTGCTAATAACAAAATAGGTACAAAAGAGTATGAATTAATAGATATTGATGCCTTATAAACTAGGGATGCATAATGTACTATAAGGAAGATATTGAAAAAATATATAAAGAATTCCACTCAAAAGAAACAGGGTTGACTGAGGAAGAAGCAGAAAAAAGAATTTTGAAATATGGAAAAAATGCGTTACCACATAAGAAACCGTTATCCATTTATCAAATTTTTTTTAGTGAATTTAAAAATCCAATAACAATTTTATTATTAATTACTGTAGTAATATCTTTTCTAATTGGAGAAGTAATTGATGCCATAGCCATATTAATAATTGTATTAATAGATGTATTATTAGGAACATGGGAAGAAAAAAAAGCAAATAATACAGCCGATGCTCTTCAAAAGTTAGTTTCTATTTATGTGAAAGTATTAAGAAACGGAAAAGTTCAATCGGTATTATCAGAAAATATTACTCTAGGAGATATTGTTTTAATAGAGTCAGGAGACAAATTAAGTGCAGATATAAGACTAATTGAAGCTCATAACTTAAGAGTAGATGAATCAGTATTAACAGGAGAAAGTGTTCAAGTAGAAAAACAAGCAAACAAAATAGAAGAACAAAATGTATCATTAAGTAATCAAAAAAACATGGTATTTGCTGGAACCACAGTAGTTACAGGCCGCGCAAAAGGAATCGTAATCAAAATAGGAGCAATGACAGAAATTGGAAAAATTGCTCATAGTATTGAAAATACTAAGGAAGAAAAATCTCCTCTTACAATCCGAATAGAAAAGTTGTCAAAACAAATTAGTATGCTTGTTTTAGTAATCGCTTTACTTTTAACAATTTTACTATATGTTAAAAAAGTACCCGCATCTGAAATTTTTTTATCAGTAATTGCCCTTACGGTATCGGCAATGCCAGAAGGTTTGTCTCTCGCACTTACTATGGCTCTCACAATTGCATCGAATAAAATGGCCAAAAAGGGAGTAGTAGTAAAAAAATTAAATTCAGTAGAATCTTTAGGAAGTTGCACCGTAATAGCTTCCGATAAAACAGGAACATTGACGGTAAATGAACAAACAGCCAAAAAAATAATTCTAGCAAATGGAGACATTTATGATGTGAGTGGTGTAGGATATGATTTAGAAGGTAGCATTACAGGAAAAGATGTAAAATCTGTACAACACTTAGCTTTATTAGGAGAAATCAATAATGAAGCAATATTAGAAGGAAAATTAGGAGATTCTATTGATTTAGCATTTCTGGTTTTAGGAAAAAAATGCGGGACAAAAACAGATGAAATCCGTAAAATAGAAATGATTCCTTATGAATCAGAAAATAAATATTCCGCTTTATTTTACGAACAAAATAAAGAAATATATTGTACAGTAAAAGGATCACTCGAAACAGTCTTAGCATTTTGCAATGAAGAAAATGAAGAAGAATTAAAACAGCAACAGGATTTATTAGCAAAAGAAGGATATCGTGTGATAGCAATTGCAAATGGAAAAGTAGAGCAACAAGAAAACTATGATATAAAACAAGTCAAAAATTTAACATTGGAAGGAATGGTAGGTTTTATCGATCCGATTCGCAAAGAAGTCGTTTCTTCTATTAAAGAATGTTTAGCAGCAAAAATCAAAGTACTAATGATTACTGGCGATCATCCTTACACCGCTTTTTCCATTGCTAAAAGTTTAGAATTAACAAATGATTTTAAAGAAGTAACCACTGGTGAAGAAGTAGAATGGTATTTACAAAAAGGAGAAAAAGAATTTGATCAGTTTGTAAAAGAAAAAAGAATTTTCACAAGAGTAACACCACTAGAAAAATTAGAAATTGTCAATTCTCTAAAAAGAATGGGTGAATTTGTTGCAGTAACAGGAGATGGAGTCAATGATGCTCCAGCCATTCAAAGTGCCAATATCGGTATAGCGATGGGTAGTGGAACAGATATTGCAAGAGAAACATCAAAAATGATAATTATGGATGATAATTTCACATCTATCGTAACAGGAATTGAAGAAGGACGAGTAGCATATGCAAATATTAGAAAAATTGTCTACTTCTTATTATCTTGTGGAATTGCTGAGGTATTATTTTTTGCTTTATCCATCTTATCAGATTTACCAATGCCTCTCGTAGCGATTCAATTATTATGGTTAAATGTAGTGACAGATGGAATTCAAGATTTAGCACTTTCTTTTGAACAAAAAGAAGATTCTATCATGACAGAAAAGCCAAGAAATCCAAAAGAATCTATTTTTGATAAAAAATTGTTAAAAGAGACAGTTATATCAGGACTAACTATAGGAATATTAGTATATATAGTTTGGTACTTTTTATTAGAAAAAGGAATGGATGTATCAATAGCAAGAGCATATGTTATGACTCTTATGGTGTTAATACAAAATATTCATGTCTTTAATTGTCGAAGTGAACATTTATCTATTTTTAAAGTACCTTTAAATAAAAACTGGTTTGTTGTTTTTGGAATAATTGGTTCGATACTATTACATATAATTGTAACAGAAGTAGATTTTCTTTCAAAATTTTTACAAACATCACCAATACCAATAAACCATTTCTTAATCTTATTTCTATTATCATTAATAATAATAGGAGTAATGGAAATCTATAAAAAAGTGGATCAAAAAAAATAGCTTTTAAAGACTATTTTATATATCAGAATTACAATTCTTGCAAAATAATCACTTTGAGTTTGCCCTTTTTGGAAGCAGATATAAAAGCTGAGTGCTAAACGCCATTTTTCAAATGATGAAAAGTGGCGT
>CANPWX010000091.1 GCA_947585065.1 uncultured Bacilli bacterium
TAATAGGTTTTTCTTATGCCTATTGGTATTTTGGAGTAAGACAAAAAGATTTTAATATTGTCGGAAGTAAATGTTTTGAAGTAAGTATGGTAACAGAAACAGACGCGATCACAATTAATGATGCCTATCCAATAACTGATGAGGAAGGATTAAAACAAACAGGATATACATTTACAATCAAAAATACCTGTAATACGATAGCTTATTATCAAGTAAATTTAGAAGAATTAACAACAGAAGTAAAACGATTAAGTAGTAAATATGTGAAAGCAAGTTTAAATGATGGAAAAGGAAAAGTATTAGAAAAATATGAGAAAGTAGAACCAACAATCAAAGAAGAAAATGAAAAATCTGATATTTCTCATAAATTAACCAGTGGTTCCTTACAACCAGACGAAACAGCAACTTATACATTAAAACTATGGATGGATTATGATACACCAGCCATTAATGAAGTAATGAATGCAACTTTTGATAGTAAAGTCACCATAACAGCAAGTTATATAGAAGAAGAACAACTAAAAAATACTATTTTAGTAAATAGTATTATAGAACCAGAGGATTATTCCAAAGACAAAGAACTTATAGAATTTAATATAACTAATACCAATGAAAATATTAAAGTAATAGAGTATTCTCTTGATGGAGAACACTATAATCCAATTCAAAGTAAAGAGAAAATAGAAATTGAGTTTACCGAAGAAAAAGAATATACCATTTATTTTCGAGATGAAATGGGAAATGTAACAACAGAAGGATATATATTTACTCCAAACAAATTAGATCAAACAGGACCAGAGATAATAGTGGATGAGAGAAATGAAAATAGTGAAGCTATATTAAGTATTACATTTAAAGATTTAAAATCAGGATTAAAAGAATATAAGATTATAGATAGTGATGAAGAAAAAGAATGGACATCTTTCCAAGAAGAAACAACTATAGAATATCGAACAGATACAAATAAAACCATTACAATTTATGGAAAAGATAAATTAGGAAATGAAAGTAAACAAGAATACAAAATCACAAAAGTAGATATTCATGGGCCAAGTATAACCATAGATAATCCAAAAAATAATGAATGGACAAATGAAAAAGTAACAATTACTTTAAGTGCAATAGATGATGTAAGTGGAATAGAGAATTTCTATTATTCAAAAGATAATGATAGTTGGAATAAAATAGAGAGTATAAAAGAAGAAGGATTAAGTGGAAATACAACATTTGAAATAAATACAGAATATAATGGCAAATATTATTTCAAAGCAAAAGATAAATTAGGAAATGATAGTGAAGTCAAAGAAACAACAGTAAAGATAGATCAAAACGGACCAAATATTAAGTCACTTACATCTAGTGAAGACTGGGGAAATATTAATATACTTACAGGAAAAGTAGAAGATACATTAAGTGGAATCAAAGGATACAAGTTTAGTAAAGAAAGTGTTGCACCTACAGAAGAAAGTGAATGGGAGACAGAAAGTATTACAGGAAAAAATGTAGAAGAACAAACATTTACTCATGAAGCAAATGAAAATACAACTTATTATCTTCATGTAAAAGATGAAGCAGGAAATTTATCGAGTACATCAATAGTAGTAAATCATATAGATAAAGATATTCCAGAATTAGAGGTAACTAATGATTTACAAAATTGGGGAAAACAAGATTCTATTTATGTAAATGCTAAGGATTATAGTGGAATAAAAAAATTATCACTAGTCTTAGAAAATAAAGAAATTTTTACAAAAGAATATGAAACTCCATCAAAAATATTTCAAGAAATAATTCCAGTTACAAAAAATGGCAACTATGAAATAACTGTAGAAGATATGAATAAGAACATAAATTCGTCAACTATCGAAATCAAATACATTGATGAATATGAACCAACTTTAATAGAAAATGTAACAACAGTAGAAAATACTATTACAATAGATTTTACAAAATCATCGGATGTAGGCTTGGGAATATTGTTTTATGAATCTTGTTTAGATAGTAACTGTGAAAAAGATTATAACTCAATACATACTTATAATAGTGTGAGCAATGGATATCATAATATAGAAATTAGAGTTTATGATGGAAATAATAATATGGATGAAAAAACTATGCAAATATTAGTAAATCCAGCTGTAAAAATAGGACAAAAAAACTATGCCACAATCAATGAAGCATTAAATGAAGCTAAAGTAAATGATACGTTAGAACTATTAAGAGATGTAAATGAAGATATTACCATTTCCAAAAATCAAAATGTAATTCTGGATTTAAAACAATATACGTTATCTTCAGAATCAGTTAATAGTACAATAACAAATCGAGGAACGATTACAATAAAAAATGGCACAGTACAATCTACTGCCGTCTCGGCCATTAATAATTTAGGAACTACAAATATATTAGATAGTAAAATCAATGGAATCAAGAATGCAATGGTAGTTCAAGATAGTGCAATAGTAACTATTGATGGAAATTCTGAAGTTTGGAATAGTGGTATAATTGATGCTTCTCTTGCAACTATTTATGTATATAAAGGTGGAACTTTAAATATTAAAAATGGTATAATTAAATCAGAGAAATCCTATGCACTTTATAATGAATCTAACAGTACAATTAATATTGAAAGAGGAACTATTGAATCATCAACATCTGTGGCAATTAGTAGTGTTGGTGAAATAAAAATATCAGGTGGAATTATAAAAGGAAATGCTAATGCTATCATAATTGGAGATGGTAGCATAGTAAATATTAATAATGCAGAAGAAATTGTAAGTACTGCTACAGAAAGTTATCCAACTATTTCTATTAGAGCAAATGGAACATTAAATATTTATAATGGTACTATAAGATCTCATATATCTTCAACAATAAAAAATGAAGGGACACTAAATATTTATGGAGGTTTAATAGAATCTTCTACATTTATAGCAGTAAATAATTATGGCACAGCAAATGTATCAGGCGGAATATTAAAAGGAACATCAAACACCATTAATGTTCGAGAAAATTCAAAACTTACTATTTCATCTTCGGCTCAAATAGACAGTTTAACAACAGGAAGTAGTCCCACTATATATATTCATACAGGTTCCATAGTAAATGTCGAAGGTGGAGAAATTATTTCAAAGATAACAAGTGCGATATATAATCAAAAAGATTCAGAATTAAACATATCAGGTGGAGCAATTGAATCCAAAGCAGCAATGGCAATTAATAGTTACGGTATAACAAACGTGTCGGGCGGAATACTAAAAGGAACATCAAATACCATTAATGTTCGAGAGAATTCAAAACTTACTATTTCATCTTCAGCTCAAATAGACAGTTTAACAACTACAGATTATCCCACTATATATATCCAAACAGGTGGTGTAACGAATATCGAAGGTGGAACGATTATTTCGAGATTAACAAGTGCGATTTATAATCAAGAAAATTCAGAATTAAACATATCAGGTGGAACGATTGAATCCACAGTAGCAATGGCAATCAATAGTTACGGTATAACAAATATAAAAGGAGGTCAAGTAACTGGTAACACTTATACTGTGAGCATTAGAAGCGGTTCTACAGTCAATATAATGGGAAATGCTAATATTGTACATAGTATTCAAGGAGCTGAAAATCCTGCTCTTCGTGTGTATGAAGGTGGGACATTAAAAATAGCAGGAGGTAGAGTAATTTCAGATTATTCAAATGCAATTAATGTAGCTAATAGTGGAATAGTAGAAATATCAGGCGGAATCATTAAAACTATTGGAACCGAACCAACTATTAGAAATTATGGAAATGTTACTATCAAAAATGGAACAATTGAGGCGGAAAATACAAATGCTATACATAATTCAGGAGTATTAGTAATCACAGGACCAGCGACAATAACAAATAATAGTTTACAATATAGCACAATTACAAATTCTGGTGAATTTAAAAATGAGAGTACCTCTGGAGCAACAATAAAGAATAATGGAGGAGGAAGCACAGGAATATGAAAAAAAATAAGAAAATGGTAATTATTCCAATAATTTTAGTTATACTGCTTGTTGTGGGCAATCAAATTGTTAAAGAAATGAAGAAAAGAAACATTGCAACAGTAGAAACAAATCAACCCATAGAAAGACCAAATGTAGCGATTATTAAGGAAAATGATTTCAATGAAGGTTATAAAGATTATGATATAGGCGATATAGATGAAGACCAATAGTATAATTAAAAATTAGGAAAAAATATATTGTAAGAAAAGAAAAAATATAGTAAAATGAGTGATCCAAGTGGCTTTCATGGAATAGGACTTATGTATCCAAGTGATTATGGATATGCGACAAGTGGGGGAGGTACTACAACAAGAGAAAGTTGTTTAGGAACAGCATTGTATAGTTGGAATCAAAGTCCATGGCAAACAGATTGTGCGAATAATGATTGGTTGAAACCAATTTCAGTTGCTTGGACTTTGACTGCGGATGCCAGTACTTTGGGTGCCAGTGGTGTGTTTCAAGTAGATGGAAGTGGGTTTGTTGCAAGTAGTGCTGTTGGCCTTAACTTTGGTGTGATTCCTGTCGTGTATTTGTCATCAAATATCGTTGGCTTAAGTGGAAATGGCCAAATCGATAATCCTATTATACTAGGAGTCGGAGGGTAAATAGATAGACTTTTATAAAAATTGAGTGAAAAAATCACTCTTTTTTGAACCATTCGACATCGTTCGACAAAATATTCGCTTTTCATGTGTTAGAATAGCTACCTG
>CANPWX010000092.1 GCA_947585065.1 uncultured Bacilli bacterium
AGAAAAATAAATATTATATTTGAAACAAAAGAGGAAGTTATTCAAAAAGGAAACAATAAAGGAGAATATTTAACACATCCGGCATTCACAAGTTTTAATAGTAATGGCTTCTGGGTTGGCAAATTTAAGACAGGATATAATCAAG
Organism: uncultured Bacilli bacterium; assembly: GCA_947585065.1. Taxonomy (GTDB): domain Bacteria; phylum Bacillota_I; class Bacilli_A; order RF39; family UBA660; genus Ventrenecus. Next base: position 146 of record CANPWX010000092.1, read on the forward strand.
ATCCAGAAGGAGAAGAGAAAATTACACCAGATAATTGGAACGTAGGAGGAGCTCAACAAGATAAAATTGCTTCTAATAAAATCATTATTAAACCGAATGTCTATAGCTGGTTAGGTATAAAAGTAGCAAATGCTTTTTATACTACTTATCATTATAAAAGAGAACTAGATAGTCATATGATGAAAAACACGGAATGGGGAGCAGTTGCTTATTTAACAAATTCAGAGTATGGAAGATGTCCTGATAATCAATGCTCTGAAGTCAGAATTAATAATTCGGCAAGTTATGTGACAGGAAGTTCAGCAGCAAAAGATCCATTTTGTGGATATACTACAGATAGTCGAGAATGTAATGCTTATGAAAGTAATGAGTTGGGTAAAGATACTACTTATGTGAAAAATTATAATAATCCCGTAAGTGTTGCTTCAAGTACCACAGGTAATTATACGGGAGTCTATGATATGTCAGGTGGAGCATGGGAATATGTAATGGGAGTAATGTTAGATCAGGAAGGAAAACCCGTAAGTGGAAGAAATGATAAAGACAATTCTAATTTTGTAGGAGCTATTCTTTTTCCGGATGGTAACGATGTAAATAAAAAACAGTGGACTAAAGATGATGGAGGTATGGAATGGCCAGATAAAAGATATTATGATACTTATGATTATACTGAACAAGAAAAGATACAATCAGGAAAATTTGGAGATGGAACAAGAGAGTTAGGTCCGTTTTATTATGTTAAATATAATAATATTCCTTGTACGGTAAGTGAATGGTATGCAGATAGTGGAGGAGGAGCAATCGTTTGGTATGCTGGCCCATGGGTTATTCGAGGAGGATCTTTTTTTAACGGGACAACTTCTGGGATATTTGCAATGAGTGTAGCTACTGGTGGCCCTGTGACTGTTTTTCGGCTCGTTTTGAGTCCATAGAGAAATATTTAAAAAGAAGATGTATTTAGTTTTTTACATCTTCTTCTTCTGTTATAATTTGAGCCCATTTTGCATAGTAAACACTGTTTTTTGTTATTTTTGTTGTTTTTTCTAAAATATTATTTTCTTCATCATACCACCCTATAAAAGTATATCCTTCTTTTTCTGGTTTAGGTAATGTTCCTATTTTTGTGTTTTTTCTTACTTGATCTGTTTCATATACTTCATAAATGTCCCCATTATATACGGCAAATATCACTTCATATGTATTTTCTTTAAAATAGATTGTAATAGCTAGAATTAAAACAGCAATTCCAATTATCATATAGAATATTTTATAATTTTTCATGTGAGTCACCTAGTAAAAGTATAGCATAAAATTTCTTTTTTCGACAAGATTTTTCCCAATTTTATGTTTAAATTAAAAAAAGAGGGATAGGTATGAAAGTGAAATGTTTTGATGAAAATACTGAAAAAGAATTAGAAGGAAAAATAAATGCTTTTCTAAGTGGGTTAAAAGGTGATATAATGGATATCAAGTATGAAGTGGCGATTGGAATACAAGGGGAAGATCAAATTTATTGTTTTTCTGCTTTAATTCTTTATTGCGAAAAAGAATGAGTGGTTCGATGAAAAATGAAAAAAAGTTCATTTATTGAAGGTACAGTTATTGCAACGGTTGCAATTTTTATTACTAAAATCTTAGGGATGCTATATGTGATTCCTTTTTATGCTATGATTGGAATACAGGGAAGTGCACTTTATGCATATGCATATAATATTTATGTTATTTTTTTAGATATCTCTTCAGCTGGGCTTCCTGTTGCTATTTCAAAAATTATTAAAGAGTATAATACTTTGGGAATGATGGATGCGAAAGTGAGAGCCTATCATGTTGGTAAAAAGATTATTAGTTTTATTTCGGTTGCAGCTTTTATTCTTCTTTTTCTTTTTGCTGGACAGATTGCTTCTTTAATTTTAGGTGATTTACAAGGTGGTAATCAAATAGAAGATGTTGCTTTTGTTATTCGTTGTGTTTCCTTTGCTATTTTGGTGATTCCTTTTTTAAGTGTATCTAAGGGATATTTGCAAGGGCATAATATTATTAATGTTTCCAGTTATAGTCAAGTTATTGAACAAGTTGTTCGAATTGTTATTATTTTAGGTGGTAGTTATATTGCTCTTCAGATTTTTCACTTGTCCTTAACTACTTCTGTTGGTATTGCAGTTTTTGGAGCTTTTGCTGGTGGACTAGCCGCGATTATTTATATTTTGTATAATATGCGAAGACATAAAAAAGAACTTGGATTGGATGGCAATGTCAAGAAAGATGCTATTAGTAATCGAGAAATTTTGAAAAAAATGGCCACTTATGCTATTCCGTTTATTATTATTGATGTCTCAGTTTCTCTTTATAATTTTGTAGATATGGTTTTTATTTCTAGGACTTTAAATGCTTTGGGATTTGATGCTTTAACGACTGAGTTTATTACATCTTCTGTTGCGACTTGGTCTGGTAAAATCAGTATGATTGTCAATGCAATTGCTATGGGCCTTTCTGTCAGTTTAATTCCTAATATTGTTGAAGCATTTACTTTAAAAAAATGGGATTTGGTGGAATCTCGTTTTAATAAGGCTTTACAAATTATTTTAGTTACATGTATTCCTATGGTTTTTGGTATTTCTTTGCTTTCTCAGCCTATATGGAGTATCTTTTATGGTACGGATGCTATTTCTTTGGGTGGGTTAGTTTTAGGAGTTTATATTTTTGCAGCAATCTTCTTTAATTTATATATGATTACTTCTTCTACTTTACAGAGTTTAAATAAATTTAAAGCTGTGTATCTTACTACGTTACTTGGGTATTTAACCAATGCTCTTTTAGATGTACCTCTTATGTTGCTTTGTCATTTTTTAGGTTTTCAGGCATTTATTGGTGCAATATTAGCGAGTATATTAGGTTATTCTGTTTCTGTTATTACTACTCTTATTATTTTAAAAAGAGAGCATCATTTGAAATATCGGGAAACTATTCAAATGTTTGGTAAAATTTGTATTCCTACTATTATTATGATAGGAGTGGTACTTCTTCTAAAATTTTTGATTCCTCTTCAAATTACTAGCAAATTTTCTTGTATTGTCTATGTCGCGATTATATCTATTGTTGGAGCAGTTATTTATCTTGTTATTTCTTATAAATTAGGAATTTTAACTACTGTATTTGGAAAAGAATATATTCAAAAAATTGTTCGAAAATTAACATTTGGAAAAGTAAAAAACAGTAAAAATACTGTTTAAACCATATACATGTTGCCATCATTATCATAAGTGCTATTGGAATAAAAATTGTTTCCTTCTAATTTGCTTATTCTTGCATCGAGTCGGTTGATATTTCTTTCTAAACGTGCTATTCTACTTTCAAGTTCACTCATCGTGCTACCATTGTTATTCATGTTAGGATAAACGGGAAGTGGCATTGGAATGTTTTGTGAAGCATAAAGGTTTGAACCCATTGGCATCATTCCTTGATTATTAAAATTTGTTCCCATAGCATTCATATTATAACTAGAACTTTCAAAAAATGAATTTCGGTCTTTTTTCATAAAGTCCTCCTCTAAAATAAATATATGTAAATACCCAGAAAGAAGTGATAAAAATGCGTTTAAGAAAAGTAAAAAATGCAAAAGAAATTTTAATGGCTAGTCCTTATTATATTGATAAACCTTTTGAAAAAAAAGGAAAATGGAATAAAGTTTTTAATGAAAGTCTTTCTTTGCAAGATCAAGATTGGTTTCAAAATTATTTTAATCCTAAAATTCATTTAGAAATTGGATGCGGGAAAGGGCAGTTTTTAATTGAAATGGCTAAGGCATATCCAGATATTAATTTTATTGGGATGGAATATCAAGAGAGTGTATTAGTAAGAGCTATTCAAAAATTAGAAGAAGAACATCTTCCTAATTTAAAATTTATTTGTTGGGAAGCATCTACTGTGGATTCTGTTTTTTGTGAAGAAATTGATACATTGTATTTAAATTTTTCTGATCCTTGGCCTAAGAAGAAGCATGCCAAAAGAAGACTTACTAGTCCAGATTTTTTAGATGCTTATAATTCTATATTTAAAGATCAAAAAACGATTATTTTAAAAACAGATAATATTTTGTTGTTTGGATATAGTTTAGAAAATTTAAGTAAAGCAGGATATATTTTAGAACGGGTATCTTTGGATTTAGAAAATAGCGAAATTCCTAATATTAAAACAGAATATGAAGAAAAATTTATAAAGCTAGGATATAAAATCAATTATGTTAAAGCTGTTAAATAAAGATATTTTTTATTATTTTTTGGGATAAGTCTTTTTCCAATTTCTGTATCCCTTTCTTTGATTTAAATAAAATTCCATATTACCCATTTCTAACACTGATAAATTTTTGATAGAATAATTACGACCCATATACATACCTCCTATTGTAATTTTTTTCTATAATATTATTTTAATATAAATAGGGTAGTATATGGGTTATTATTTCGAATATCCTAAAACTAATTAACGAACAAAAATAAACAGTTGTAAAAATAAAAAAGTGTGGTATAATGTCTAGCAAGTTATGGCATTTTTTGAGAA
>CANPWX010000093.1 GCA_947585065.1 uncultured Bacilli bacterium
ACACCTCTTCCCATCCCGAACAGAGAAGTTAAGCACTAGAACGCCGACGATAGTGATAAGCGAAAATAGGAAGTTGCCAATTTTTTTTTTGCGTTAAAATATTTGTTTAAAATAAATGTAAAGATATGTATTTTTTTTATAGAAAGTTGCATATTTCATAAGATGTATGTTACACTATTTTTGCGAGGTGAAAAAAATGGATTTTAAATTTACAACTAGGAGTGAAAAAGATACTCTTGAGTTAGCACAAAATATTGAAAGTGAAAAATTTCCAAATATGGTTATCTGTTTGAATGGTGAATTAGGAACTGGTAAGACTGTTTTTGTGAAAGGATTCGCACAAGCTTTAGAAATTAATGAAACGATTACTTCTCCAACATTCAATATTGTAAAAGAATATACAGATGGAGAATTACCTTTATATCATATGGATGTATATCGTTTAGAAGATAAGAAAGATACTATTGGAATTGCTGATTATTTTACGAAAGGTGGAATTACAATTATTGAATGGGCCGATTTAATAGAGAGTGAATTGCCTGAAGATCGTTTGGATATTGAATTCCGTTTTGTTGATGAAAATACAAGAGTCTTACTATTTAAACCACATGGAAAAATGTATGAAGATGTTTGTAATGCAGTCCTTTAATTTAAAGGATTTTTCATTTGACAAAATGTTTTAAAGCAGCTATACTAACAACGTAGTGAGGTGGTTGTATGAATACGCTTTATATAGATACACATGATAAGGATCTTATACTTGCTATTTATCAAAATGAAAAATTATTAAAAATAAAAAAAATGGAAAATGCACGAGAACTTAGCATTCATTGTATTCCACTTTTAATCGATTTATTTAATTCTTGTAATTTGACTGTAAAAGAGATCCATGATATTGTTGTTGTGAATGGTCCTGGGTCTTTTACAGGGGTACGTTTAGGAGTTACTATTGCCAAAACTTTAGCTTTTACATTAAATATTCCTATTCGTTCTATTACTAGTTTAGAATGCTTTTTACCTATTTCTGATGATTTTGATTTTATTTCAATTCCTGAAAAAAATGGTTATTTTATTGGAAAATTAAAAGATCATGTAATTACTTGTTATGAATATATAACGAAAGATGAATATCAAAAATTAAAGGAAAATAAACAAGTTTTTGAAAATGGTCAGATTTGTTATGATCATTTGATTTCTTTTGCTCATCAAAAATATCCTATTCATCCTCATGAAGTTAATCCTTTTTATGTTAAAAAAATTGAGGTGGAAAAATGATTCGACAAGTAAATGATTCTGATTTTTTGAGAATTTATGAATTAGGTAGTATGCTTCATGAAAATTATAAAAACGTTTATAATTTAACTGATTTATTAACTAGAGGCTATTTTCATGTTCTCTGTTATGAAATCAATGGGTTGGTAGTTGGATTTTTATCTTATACGAAATTAGATCATATGGTTGATTTAGTTGATTTAGTCGTTGATCCTAATTATCGTAGACAAAAGGTTGCTACGAATTTAATTGATTCTATGATTACAGTTTTGGATCCTGAAGACAAAATATATTTAGAAGTATCAAGTCAAAATACTAATGCAATTTCTTTGTATCAAAAATTTGGATTTGAAAAAATACACACTAGAGAAAAGTATTATGGCGAAGAAGATGCTTTTGTGATGGAAAGAGTGACTTTTTATGAATGATGTTTATATACTTGCAATTGAAACATCTTGTGATGAAACTTCTATGGCTATTGTTAAGAATGGAAATCAAGTAGAATCCTTAACGATTTTAACTCAAATGGATACTCATGCTAATTTTGGCGGGGTAGTTCCGGAAATTGCTAGTCGTATGCATACAGAAAATATTACTATGGTATTAGAAGAAACACTTCGAAAAACTAGTTTAACAATGGATAATATTTCTGCTATCGCGGTTACTTATGCACCTGGTCTTCTTGGAAGTCTTTTAGTGGGGGTCGAATGTGCTAAAACACTTGCTCTTGTTTATAACAAACCCTTAATTGCTGTGAATCATACAATGGGGCATATTTATGCTAATAATATTGATTGTAAAATAGAATATCCAACACTGGCTTTAATTGTGAGTGGAGGGCATACAGATTTATTAATACTAAAAAGTGAATCGGAAATGGAAAGTCTTGGAAGTACCATTGACGATTCTGTTGGAGAAGTTTATGATAAGGTTGCAAGAGTTCTTGGAATGCCTTATCCGGGTGGGCCTAATATTGAAAAAGCTTCTTTACAAGGGTGTGATACTTATGTACTTCCTAGACCTATGTTAGATGATTCTTATAATTTTTCTTACAGCGGACTGAAAAGCTACATTATTAATTTAGTTCATAACGAAAAACAACGGGGGAATGAAATTCGTATATCTGATTTGGCTAAATCTTTTCAAGTCGTTGCTGTTGATGAATTGGTTCGTAAAGTTGAATTGGCTATTAAAAATACTGGAATTAAAAATTTTATTTTAGCGGGTGGAGTATCTGCTAATCGATATTTAAGAAGTGAAATGGAAAAAATGTGTCAAAAATATAATGTTTCTTTTCATGTTCCAAATATTCTTTATTGTACAGACAATGCAGCAATGATTGGATGTGCAGCATATCCACTTTATAAAGCCAAAAAATTTGCAGATTTTTCTTTAAATGCCAAGAGTAGCGAGAATATTAAAAGTTATATTGAAAAAAATTAAAAAAATATATTACTAGATAGTTCCATGCTATCTTTTTTCATATATAGAAATCTTTTTGTCTCAAAGTTATTAACTTTTAGAAAATCGTCTTTACTTATTGTATTTATTATAACTCTTTTCTGGTTATTTGAAAATATTATTTTTTGATTTTGTAGTCAAGCTGGGAATAAATCCTTATTTTATCGTATCTTTTTTCTGTTTTCTAAAAGTTAATAACTTTGAGAAAATGGAAAGGGTATCGTTATGAAATTAGAGAGATTTAAAGAAAGAAATAATAAGATGATTAGTGTCGTTTTATTTACTATTATTTGTATAGTATTAATAGGAAGTGTGATCCTTTATAAAACATTTGCAAGTTTTGAAGTAAATCATAATTTTAATATTATAAATGGAACAGTACAAGAAATGGGAGATTTGGAATTTGCATTTTATATTGATGATGGTATTGTAAGAGAAGCCCCTAGTGAAAGAGAAAAAGAAAATTATATTTTTGATGAAGAAAATAGTACTTGTACAAATGGAGCAACAGTATATTGGAATTATGAAAGATGGGGACCAGATGTATCAAATTTAAAAGATACAAAAACAAAATGTTATTTAAAGTTTAAGAAAGAATATAATGAACCCATATTAAATGGAGCAGTACCAGAAATAGAAGGAGATTTAACTCCAGTTACAATTGATGAAAAAGGAACAGTAAGAAAAGCAGATGTAACAAGTAAATGGTATAGTTATGAGAGTCAACAATGGGCAAATGCAGTTATTACAAAGAATAGTTATGAGTTACTTGGAAGTAATGTTCATGGTGAAGCAAAATTAGAAGATGGATATGTACATTTAGATGGAAAAGATGATTATATTGATTTAGGACTTGCTAATTATGATTTTAGTGAAGGAATTACATTAACAGTAAATTTTAGTGTAACTCAAATGCCTGAAAGCCTCCCTTATGCTATTATAGGAAATTGGAGTTCTACTGGAAATGGACTATGGATAGAAGCAAATGAATTGAAATTATTTTATGATATCTATTCACCAGAAGTAAAAACTTTTGGAGGATATCAATTAAATCTTAATGAAGATTATTTAGTCGTTGCAACTTATGATAATAAAAATGTAAAGATCTATGTCAATAATATTTTAATTAGTACGATACCAGAAAGTAGCCCTCTGCTTTCTTCTATAGAATCATATGCAATTGGATGTGATCCTGATGGTGAGAATGGGCATAGCTATGGAGCTATTAATGTGAAACAAGCAGCAATCTTCAATCGAGCAATAGATGAAAATGAAGTAGCTGAAATATCAAATAATTTTAAGATAACTAATGGAAGTGGATTACTCAAATATGTAGATTTTACTAATAAAAAATATGAACCTAATGAAGTGATATCAGAAGATAACATTGAAAGTTATTTTGTATGGATTCCAAGATATCGATATGAGTTATGGAATGGAGAAGAAGAAACAAGCAAGTTTACAGATATATTAAAAGATTTAGGAAGTATTACAAATGCAAATGATCAAAGTGAACTAAATCAAGCAAAAGAAATTAAAATAGAATTTGAAAATAAACATACAACAATAAGTGAAGGAACAAAAAAGAATCAATATTTAACCCATCCAGCATTCACAAGTTTTAATAGTAATGGAATGTGGGTTGGCAAATTTGAGACAGGATATAAAGGAGCTACTGTAACTAGTGAAGCAGAAGTAAATACAAAAGATTCATCTAAAGTAATCATAAAGCCTGATGTTTATTCATGGAGAGGAATTCAAGTAGCTAATGCTTTTTATACATCAAAAGAATATAAAGAA
>CANPWX010000094.1 GCA_947585065.1 uncultured Bacilli bacterium
TCAGGTGTTAATATACTTAGCATTCGTTCTACTTCTTTCTGAAAATATTCGGAAGAAGAATAGTAATAATTTTTAAAATCTTCATAAATATTTTCTGTATTTATGGCCATTAAAGAGTTATGCTTTTCTTCAAAGTGGGTATCAAAACTTAAATCCATATCATACATAGGTACTAAAACGGCATGTTGATTATTTTCTAAAAATTCAAAATTTTTTAAATGAAAATCACGATTCATTGTAATAAAACTAAATACATAACGTTCGGTAAGTTCTTTCATAAAGCCAAGTATAATATTTTTTCTATTGGGGTATTCTCGAAAATGATAATTTAAAGATTCCCAGATGGTCTCTAATGTAGGAGGCATTTCTTTTTGAAAATATTCTAAACTTATTGTGCTTCCTGAACCAATCGTATAATCTGAAACTAAATAACTTTGAGATATTAACCCATATTTATCATTTCCACAGAATACTATTTCGCTGGAAATCGTTTCTATTGGAATGTTTCTTGCTAATTCTTCTGCTAATAGTTCAACAATTAATTCTTTTCGTAAACTTGTTAAATGAGAAATTTTTAAAAACCAATTTTTATCTTCTATTCCACGAAGCCAATAACCATCATAAAAAGGACCACATAAATTATTAGGAACTACTATATGTTTTTTTATAGCATTTTTCCAATTAGGAATAACAGATTTTAAAAGAATTGTTCCATTTTCTTTTTCCATATTTAGGCCTTTACATATGCATCTAAGGTTGCATTAATCATATTCGCTAGTTCTTTATCTCCATAAGTTTTTGCAAGTTCTACTGCTTCATTAATTACCACGATAGGGGGAGTATCCATTTCTTTTAATTCATAAAATGCCATCCGAATAATTGATTTTCCTGTTTTGTCAATACGATCCATTACCCAATTTTTTAAATATTTATTTGCTAGTTCATCTAATTCTTGAATATGATCTAAAACTCCAAAAAAAAGACTTTTTATGAAATCATTCTCTGTTTGTGTATTTTCTTTTAAAACTTCATTCCGATCATATTGGATTTTATTTTCATTATAGACATCCACTTGATATAGACAAGTCATTACAATTTTTCTTGCTTCACTTCTACTCATTATTATCACCCATAAACTTTTTCTTTGCAGTTCTATTGTATCAAAAAAAAGAATGATATACTAGTAAAATTTAAAATTTAAAAAAGGATTTCTTTTTTTAAAAATCCTTCGTAAGCTTCTTTACTTGTTTTTGTTCTTCTAATTGTGTTAGCCATTCATATCCAGGAATTTCTTCTATAAAATCTTTTAATTTGTTTATAAAATCCCAATCTCTACAGAGAATTGCATGATTTATTAACTGAGTCATTTGTAATGTTTGTTTGTAATGATACAATGCTTCTTCATTTTCTACTAATTCATGCAATATATGGTATTCTGTCTTCTCTTCTATTTTGGTAATAATCATATAGTGTAAAATTGTTTTTTTCTCTAATTCGCTAATACTAGGTAAATCTTTTCTTTTTATCCAACTATTTTGATGTTCTATTTTTTCATTCATGATTAAATAATATGCAAGAGAAGTACAAATGGAATGAATTTTTAAAAATGCTTGTTTTTGTTCTTTGCATTCAGGAAGAAGAAGCGCGGCAAGACAATCTTGGCATTCTTTATTTTCCATAAATTCTTTGTATTCTAATTTATTATCATTTTCTTCTAAATAAAATATTTTTTCTTTTATAATTAACACCTACCTAATTTATCTTATGAAATTTCTTATTTTTTATTCATTTCATTTGTTATTTCATATAAAATATTTAAAGCCTCCATTGGTGTTAAGCGAAGAGGATCTATTTTTTTTAACTTTTCTTTTATTGGATCTTCTTTTTCATTTTCAAAGTCCATACAAAACTGAATTTGTTCATTTTCATGAGTTGTTTTTTTATTTTTTCCTTCAAATTCTTCTAGCATTTTTTGAGCATTTTTAATTACTACGTCGGGAAGCCCAGCAAGTCGAGCAACATGAATTCCGTAACTTTTATCAACTGCTCCTGATTTTATTTTATGTAAGAATGTTATTGTTCCATTTTCTTCTTCGGCACTGACATGAATATTTTTGACTGATGGAATTTTTCGTTCCATTACTGTTAATTCGTGATAGTGAGTTGAGAATAATGTTTTGCAACCAATTTCTTTAGATACATATTCTAGTATTGAACCGGCTAGACTCATTCCATCATAGGTTGATGTTCCCCTTCCTAATTCATCAAATAAAATTAATGAGTTTTCAGTTGCATTACAGATGGCATTTTTGGCTTCTTTCATTTCAACCATAAATGTGGATTCACCACTTACTAGATCATCACTAGCACCTATTCGAGTAAATATTTTATCAATGATTGGAAGGTTTGCTTTTTCGGCTGGGACAAAAGATCCCATTTGAGCTAAAATTACAATTACTGCTAGTTGTCTCATAAATGTGGATTTTCCACTCATATTAGGCCCCGTTATTAAAAGAGTATGAATGGATGAGTCCATAACACAATCATTTGCCACATAATCATAGTTACTTACTTTTTCGATTACAGGATGTCGTCCATTTTTAATATCTATTTTGTGTTCTTGATTAAGAGTTGGTCTTACAAAATGGCATTCTTCTGCTACAACTGATAATGCTGTTATAGCATCTAATTCGGCAATTAAATTTGCTGTATCTTTTAATTTTAAAATTTGTTTTTTGATTGTTTCTCTTATTTCCATAAATAGATTGTATTCTAAATCAATGATTTTTTCTTCTGCATTTAATATTAGTGCTTCTTTTTCTTTTAGTTCTGGACTAATATATCTTTCGGCACCCGTAAGAGTTTGCCTTCTTTCCCAATGGAGTGATGATGGAACATTCGCAATTTGGCCTTTTGTAATCTCAATGAAATATCCAAATACTTTATTAAATCCTACTTTTAAATTTTTAATTCCTGTTTCTTCTTTTAATTTGGATTCAAAATTAGCAATAAAATCTTTTCCACCACTTCGAATACCTTTTAATTCATCCAGTTCTTTATTATATCCTTCTTTTATTAAATATCCCTCTTTTAATGTAATGGGGGGATTTTCATGGATGGATTGTTCTAATAATTCGTAAATATCTTGATGAGTATTGATTTCCATATCAAAGCCTAATTCTTTGACAATTTTTTTTATTGTAGGTAGTTCTTTTAAACTTAATTTTAATTGAAGTAAGTCTCTGGCATTTAAAGATCCACAGGAAATTTTGCCACACAAACGTTCCATATCATAGATTTGATATAAGGAGTTTCTTAAATTTTCTTTTAAAATAAATTCATTATTTAATGTTTCAATTTTATTATAACGTTCTTCTATGAGTGATTGGTTCTTTAAAGGGTTCATTAACCAAAATTTTAATTTTCTGGAACCCATACTTGTTTTTGTTTTATCTATTAACCATATAAGTGAGTATGTCCGATCTTTTAGTCTTAATGTTTCAATTAGTTCTAAGTTCCTTACTGTGTGTATATCCATTTCTAAGTAATCGTCTGGTATAATTACTTCTACTGATTTCATATGACTTAGAACTTTTAATTCTTTTACGACTAAATAATAGAGCAAATGTTTTACAGTATGTATGTAGTGTTCCTCTTCTAAAGATTCATAGATATAGGCATAATCATTTTCTAATTCTTCGCTTGAAAAAGAAACTTCAATGCCATATGTTCCTTTTAATAAAGCAATTAGTTCTAAATCTTCATTATTTTTTAAAACTACTTCTAAGATTCCTAAATTTAAAATTGTACTTAATAGTTTTTCTCTTTGATGAGGTAATATGGAAACAAAGATCGAGCCTGTGGAAATATCTGCATAACAAATAGTATAAATATAGGAAAAATCCAGAATACTTGCTATATAATGGTTATCATGATCATTTAGCAGCTCTAAATCGACTACTGTTCCTTTACTAATTACTTGTGTTACTCCTCTTGTTACCATACCTTTTGCTAACTTCGGATCTTCTAGTTGATCACAGATTGCTACTTTAAATCCTTTGCTAACTAATTTTTCAATGTACGGTTTTACGGCATGAAATGGGACACCGCACATTGGAACTCGTTCTTCTAATCCAGCATTTTTTCCAGTTAATGTCAGTTCTAATTCTCTTGCGGCGGTTTCTCCATCTTCAAAAAATAATTCATAAAAATCGCCGACACGATAGAATAATAGTTCATTTTCATAATCTTTTTTAATATCCAAATACTGTTTCATCATTGGACTTAATTTTGAAACATCTACTTCACTACGTTTCATTTTACTTCACCTTGCCAATAAAATTATAGCAAAGTTTTAAAAAAAATAGAAGAACTTATTTTTTTTAAAAACAAATTCTTTTTTTCTTTTAAATTGTTTGTAGGGATTGAATTTCTTGTTCTGATAATCCTGTTACTTTAGAAATTACTGATGTATCAAATTTCTCTTTGAGCATATTTTGG
>CANPWX010000095.1 GCA_947585065.1 uncultured Bacilli bacterium
GATTCTCACCTCGCTTTCTGGGAGAGTTATATCACAGAAAGTTAAGGGAAACAAACAACAAAAATGGAAAATCTGCAACCTTTTTTTTGCAGATTTTGAAAATTGGCTAAGCAGATTTTGAAAATTGGTATACAGATTTTCCCTTATTTTTTAAAATCTGCTAATTCGCCTATTTTTTTTGTCTTATTTTGTCGAAAAAAACTGTAAATAAATAGAAAGTATAGACTAGGACATAATCCAAAGCAAAGGATAAAGGATGAACTTTCAATATTCATTTTAGCAAAATAAAATGATCTTTTTTTAAAATATTTTCTATTTTCATGATATACTTATTAAGAGGTGTGATATGGAACAATTTAGACCCGATATTTATCAAAAAAGTATATATGATATAGATTATGAAAAATTAAAACGACATGGAATAAAGTGTATTTTATTTGATTTAGATAATACACTTGCCCCCATTGATATAGATGTACCGGATAAAAAACTAATGGATTTCTTTTTATATTTAGAAGACCTAGGATTAAAAGCGATTATTTTATCCAATGCTTCTAAAAAAAGAGTGGCACCGTTTAAAGAAAAATGCAATGTAGATTCTGCTTTTCATGCTCACAAGCCAAGCAAAAAAAAATACAAAAAAATATTGATGAACTATCATTTAAAAGATATCGAAGTCGCGTGCATTGGAGATCAATTACTCACAGATATACTAGGTGCCAATAAAATGGGATTTACATCGATTCTTGTAAATCCGATTAGTAAAAAAGATTATTTTTTAACTAAAATAAATCGAGTAATAGAAAGATTAATTTATAAAAACTTTGAAACAAGAGGTTTATTTAAAAAAGGAGAGTACTATGATTAAAATATGCAGGGGGTGTGGGATAAAATTACAAACACAAAACAAAGAAGAAAAAGGATATGTGAAAGATTTATCGATGGATTATTGTATGCGTTGCTTTAGACTAATTCATTATCAAGATTATGATAAAGCCTATTATGAAAAAGATCCTGAAGCAATACTAAAAAAAATAAATAATCAAAAAGGAAAAGTCTATTTTTTCATAGATTTTCTAAATTTACATGAAGAAGCTATCTCTTTCTATCATCAAATAAAATTGCCTAAAATACTAATAATAACTAAAATAGACGGAATTCCTCAAAATATATCGTTAGCCAAAATAGAAAATTGGTGTAAAAAAATATATCATATCAAAGAAAAAATTTTATTTGTTAGAAATAGTAGAACAAGTGGCAAAAAAATAATAGAAGAAATAACTTCAGAAAAAGAAGAAAAAATATTTTTTATGGGAATAACAAATGCTGGAAAAAGTTCATTATTAAATCAAATCCTAGAAGAAGGACTAACAACCAGTCCGATGCCGAATACAACACTAGATTGGATCGAATTAAACTGCGGAACTCATAAAATTTATGATACTCCAGGTTTAAGCTATCATTATATTGAAAATCAAGCATTAATAAGAAAAGCAAATATAAAAAGTAAAATAAAACCAATGACTATTCCATTAAAAAAAGAAGGAACTCTCTTAATTGAGAATGAAATTTTTCTTTCTTTTGATCGAGATATAAAAATGACTTGGTATAAAGAAAATCAGATAACCATCAAAAAAATATATGAAAAAAAAGAAGAAAGTACATCATATCACATTCCTGAAAATTCCATGATATTTTTAAAAGGCCTTGGCTTTTTTGAAATCAAAGAATCCTGCAAGATGAAAGTGCTAGGACTAAAAGAAGAAAATATATCAATTGTCCCATCTTTTTTGGAGGTAAGGTATGAGTAAAATAAAAGTAATGAGTGAAAATCTTGCCAATAAAATCGCAGCTGGAGAAGTAGTTGAAAAAAGTGCATCAATTGTCAAAGAACTTTGTGAAAATAGTATTGATGCAAAAGCCCATTCGATTATTATCAATTTAGAAGAAGGCGGAAAAAAATTAATTGAAGTGATTGATGATGGAGAAGGAATGAATGAAGAAGATGCACCTCTTGCTTTTCAAAGACATGCAACAAGTAAAATCTATAAAGATGATGATTTATTTTTTATTGATACTTTAGGGTTTCGAGGAGAAGCACTTCCTTCCATTGCCAGTGTCTCTCGTGTGGAATTAAAAACAAGTGATGGAAATACGGGAACTCACATGGTAATCGAAGGTGGAAAAATATTAGTAAAAGAAAAAAGTTCTTTAAAAAAAGGAACGAGTATCAAAGTAACAAATTTATTCTATAATACCCCAGCAAGACTAAAATATCTAAAAAGTGAGGCGAGTGAATTAGCAAATTGTACATCATTTGTAGAAAGATTAGCCTTATCTCACCCTTCAATCGCTTTTACATTAAATCATGAAAACCATGCTATCGTAAAAACAAGTGGGAGTAATGATTTATTAAAAACAATTCATGAAATTTATGGAGTATCGGTTTCTCATCGAATGCTTGAAATACGAGCAAGTAATGATGATTTTGATCTTTATGGTTACATTTGCAAGCCAGAAATATTAAAAAGCAATCGAAATCACATGATAACATTTGTAAATGATCGAGTAGTCAAAAATTTTGAGATAAACAAAGCAATTAATGATGCATACTACACTTATAAACCAGATATTAAGTTTCCGATTGTTGTGTTAAAAATTAATACAGATCCGACACTAGTGGATGTAAATATCCATCCGACCAAACAAGACATCAAACTTTCAAAAATGGAAGAACTAACAGATTTAATTTTAAAAACAATAAAAGATACCCTGTATAAAAATCTTTTAATACCAGATGCAGTGGAACGGATGCCAGAAAGTAACGAAGCAAAGCAAGAATTCGTAGAAAATAGAATAAAGGAATCCGAAGAAGAATATATTCCAGAGACAATTCAAACAACAATTGATTTTGCCGCATCAGAAAAAACAACATCAGAAAAAAACGTTGTCGTAAATCCAGAAATGAAAGAACTAAAATTATATCCAGTTGGACTAGCTCACGGAACCTACATTATTGCTGAAAATGAAACAGGAGTCTATTTAATTGATCAACATGCTGCACAGGAAAGAATTAACTACGAAAGAAATATGAAAGCCTTACAATCCAAAACAGTATCAACAACCGATTTATTATTTCCTATAACGATTGAATTATCGCAAAGTGAATTTTTAAAATTAAAATCCGAAGAAGAAGCACTAAAAGAGATGGGCTTTAAAATAGAAGAATTTGGCCTAAATACATTTATTTTTAAAGGACATCCAACATGGCTTTTAGAAGGCCACGAAGAAGAAAGCATTCGTCGAATTATTGATTTAATCATTGGCGGGTTACAAGGCTTTGATCGAATAAAATTTAATGAATCAATCGCGATTACTCTCGCATGTAAAATGTCTATTAAAGCAAATATGCATATTTCCCATGAAGCTCAAGAAGAATTATTAAATGAGCTTTGTGCTTGTGATAATCCCTATAATTGTCCTCATGGAAGACCAACTATTATAAAATTTAGCATTTATGATTTAGAAAGAATGTTTAAAAGAAGTATGAATTAATGCTTTTTTTATTTTAAATTTGAACTTCTAATACAACTATGCTAAAATGTTTTTGGAGGAACTCATGATTATTGAATTAAATGACAAAAAAATTAAAGTGGAAATCATAAGAAAACCCAATAAAAATATTTATATGCGTTTTTCTTCATCTCTTGTTCTAACTATCTCGTGCAATAAATGGTTATCGGAAAAAGATCTTCAAAAAATAATAGAGAAAAATCATGCTTCTTTAGAGAATATGCAAAAACAAAAACAAATGGAAGAAGAGAAAAACATCTTTTTTTGGTATTTAGGCAAGTCTTATGTCCGGATATTTAATCCCGAAGTAAAAACAGCAAAATTTTATCAAGATACAATAATGATAAAAGATGAAAAAATGTTACAAAAATTCTATAAGGAAGAGTGCATTCGTGTGTTTCAAAATGAAATCAATCGTATTGTTCCTTATTTTGAAAACATTCCACCATTTTCTTTAAAAATTAGAAATATGAAAACAAGATGGGGAGTCAATAATATTACTAAGAAAACAATTACATTAAATAGTGAACTTTTAAAAAAAGAATTAGATTTAATTGATTATGTGATTATTCATGAGTTGTGTCATTTTTATGAAGCAAATCATAGTTCAAAGTTTTGGCATCATGTAGAAAAATATTATCCAAAATACAAAGAAGCAAGAAAGAGGTTAAATCATGTTTAAAATCGAATCATTACAAAATGAAAAAGTAAAATATTGGGCAAAATTAAAAGAAAAAAAATATCGCGATAAAGAAGGATTATTTTTAATGGAAGGAGATCATCTGCTCGAAGAAGCATTAAAATATCATTTAGTAAAAGAAATTATTACTATAGAAGAAACAGAATATGAACTTCCTA
>CANPWX010000096.1 GCA_947585065.1 uncultured Bacilli bacterium
GAATTTAATGAATATTCCTTATGTTGTTACTTTAAATCATTTTATGGAGGATACAGATGAGGAGATCAATTTATTAAAAAAACTTTTATCTTCTTATCAAAAGGATTTAGTGATAAACAATGTTTATCTTGAAGGTGGTAAGGGAGCATTGGAGCTTGCAGATGCGGTGTTAAAATTGGAAAATCATGAAATGAAATATTTATATAATGATCAAAATACTTTAAAAGAAAAGATTGAAATTATTTGTAAACAATGCTTTCATGCTCGTTCTGTTGTTTATAGTGAAACAGCTTTGGAAAAAATTCGTGATGCTCAAAAATTACCTTCTATGCCTATTTGTATTGCAAAAACTCAGTATTCTATTAGTGATGATCCTAAGAAATTAGGATATCCTAAAGATTATGAAATTACTGTAAAAGATATACGAGTATATAATGGGGCAGGTTTTATTACAGTTTATTTAGGTAGTATTATGACGATGCCTGGTTTGTCAAAGTCCCCAGCGGCTCTTTCTATTGACGTGAAAGATGATAAAATTGTGAATATTTATTAATTCTATAGGTGATGACAAATGATCAAGGATATTTTGGAAAACTTAAGAGTGAATGGTGCGGTAAAAATAATTATATCCATTAATGATTTTCAAAGAGAACATATTTCATTTTTCAGAAACGGTGAGGAGCTTGTTATTCAAAGTCAATTGGAAACTTTTGAAATAGGTGAAGATAATCAAATTGTTTCTGTTACAAAAGAATTAGCAAATCCCTATGAGTCTTTAACTTTAATTTTACTTGCAGATATTAAAGAAGAAAAAAAGATAGAATTTTATTCTTTTCCTTCTGGGGTAGAAGAAGATTCTTTGTTTTCGAATGCTATGGTTTATAATGAATTTTTTTCTATTGTTAGTTCGATGATGGATGGATTATTTTATAGTAGGCTCTATCGTAAATATGATTTAGTAGAAGAAGAAACAGAATTAATTATGGAAAAGTTTTTACAATGGATGCAATTCTATAATGATCGGACTCAAAAAAGAAGAACTTATGAGGAAATTGCTTTACAATGGATGAAAAAATTAAATCGTGTTCGTTTAGAGTATTTTAATTATAAATTGGATCATTACTATACTTTACAAAGGCAAAGAAAAGAACTTTATTTTGGTTTGTAGTGACTTTTTATATCAAAAAAACCTCTTAATTATAGAGATATATTTTAGAGGGAGAATGATTCATTATGAAGAAAAAAATTGATTTGATATTTATTTTGATTTTAGGAGGAATTTTATTAACTATTTTTATTTTTCGACCTAAAACTCATGCATTAAAAGAAACTGTTGGTGTTTTTATTGTTCCAACGCTTGATGATACCATTGGACCAGATAGTAGTTGGTGTGCCACTTTTCAATTGATTTGGAATGATTTAAAAAATGAAGTTGCAAAGCAAGATATAGTTTTTAATAACCAAGAAAAATTCGCTGAAAATTTAAATAAAGAAGGATTTACGGAAGAGATGATCTCTAATGATTACTATTATAAGATTTATGGCCCACCGACATTTTCTTTAAAAAAACAAATTGAAAAAGCTATTAAAGAAAAGTTTAATCAAACAAGTGATATTTTAGAACAATTTGCGTGGCAAGAAGAAGCATCAGCAGATTATTATTTCTTTTATACGATGTTATATCGAGAATTTGAATTTTTACAAAAATTTGAACCACTGAATAAGGGAAACTTTGGAAAATATCAAAATATCAGATATTTTGGAATTGATCAAGATACAAATCAGGAAGTAAAAAATCAAATAGAAGTTTTATATTATAATTCTGTAAATGATTTTGCGTTTTTAATTAACACGAAGTCAGATGATGAAGTTATTTTTTATAAAAATCCGAAGGGAGATACTTTTCAAAATATTTATGATACGATGATGCAAAAAACAAATCAATATACTGGTTCGAAATTTTTAAATAGTTCTGATGAATTAAAAGTTCCTTATTTAGATTTTAATATTTTAAGAGATTATACAGAATTAGAAAATAAAGAATTTCCACTTTTTGATGGTAAAACTGGTTCTATTCTTAAAGCGATCCAAACTATTCAGTTTTCTTTAGATGAAAAAGGCGGAAAAATCAAAAGTGAAGCTGCTATGATGGCTTATTCAAGTAAATTAACCAGTGAAGAAGCACGTTTGTTTTACTTAGATGATACTTTTGCTCTGTTTTTAAGAGAAAAAGGAAAGTCTATTCCTTATTTTGCAGGAAGAATAGAAGATATTACGAAATTTCAACAATAAGATTTATACTTAGGCATACAAAAAAGACAATTTTGATTGCCTTTTTTTCTTATTCCATTGGATGTGAATCAATATGATGGAATAAAATACCAATACTTACTAAACCACTAATTCCTACTAATGTATAAATTACTTTTGATATGATGGAACCAGCTTCGAAAATGGTATCTACTAGATTAAAATCAAATAATCCTATAAGTCCCCAGTTTACTGCTCCTATAATTACAAAAACTAGGCAAATTTTAAAAATAATTTCCATATTTCCCATCCTTTCCTTTATAGTATGTAGATTTTTGAAAATATTATTCATAATTTTTTATTCTGACAATATAGTTAAATTAGAAAAGGAATGATGTGAAGCATGAAAAAATTTTTGGCAATACTTGGTATGATATTGTGTATTACTGGTTGTGGAAAGAAAAATACGGAAAATGTTATCAAAGATTTTACGGCAAAAGTGAATGATACAAATAGTTATTCTTTAAAAGGAAATATGGAAATTATGGCAGATGAAGAAACGTTTACTTATAGTATTGAAGTTGATTTTCTTAAAGATTCCTATTATAAAGTAACCATGGTGAATCAGACAAATAATCATGAACAGATTATTTTGAGAAATCAAGATGCAGTGTATGTTATAACTCCTTCTTTGAATAAAAGTTTTAAATTTCAAAGTGAATGGCCAGATAATTCCAGTCAAGCATATTTATTAAAAGCAATTGTAAATGATATGAATAATGATCCATCTAGTAGTGTAGAAAAAGTGGGGGACTCTTATGTAATTCGCTCTACCGTTCATTATCCAAATAATCCAGAATTGAAATATCAAAAGGTAACTATTGATTCGGATAATACAATAAAAAAGAATGAAATATATGATGAAAAAGATAATTTAAAAATGAAAGTTACTTTTATGAGTATTGATTATAAGGCTAATTTAAAAAGTGATGATTTTAAATTAGAAGATTATATAGTTGAAAGTAATACAAATAATTGTACCGGAAGTTCTTGTAAAGAGAAAGAAAATTGTACTGGCAGTAATTGTAAAGATAGTAAAGAAACTGGTTCTATTGAAAATATTTTATATCCTCTTTATATACCAAGTAATACCTATTTAGAGAAAAGCGATAAAATTAGTACCGATGTTGGGGACCGGGTAATTCTTACTTTTGGAGGAGATAAAAATTTTGTTTTAGTGGAAGAAAAGGTATTTGCTAGTGATGAGTTTGAGGTAATTCCTGTTTATGGTGATCCTCTTATTGTGAGTGATACTATTGGTGCATTAGGTTCTAATTCCCTTTCTTGGACAAAAGATAATATCAGTTATTATTTAGCTGGAAATGATTTAAGTACGGCAGAACTGGTATCTATTGGAGAAAGTATTGGCTATAATAATCAGACTGTTAGTAAAGAGAAATAGTTGTTTCTCTTTTTTGTATTTGAAAAACAATTGAAAATCACAAGAATATTCGATATAATACTGATGAGGTGAACAAAAATGTCTAAGAAAAAAGTGACATATCAAACAGAAGAACAAAAAGAATTAATACATTTTGCTATTATTTTAGCAGTTGTAGTGGGGCTAATTGTGGTAGTTTATGGTTTTAGTAAAATATTTATGAAAGTGGAAGTAGATGATTATGCTTATCAAACTGGTGAAGTTCGTAGTGATGTTGCTATTGTTGGTACGATGTTAACTCGAAAAGATAGTGAATATTATGTTTTAGCTTATGATCCAGATAGTGATTATGCTAGTGCATATAATATTTATGCAAGTTATTATACCAATAATCAGAAAGATGCTAAGAATATCTATTATTTAGATTTGAACAATATCATGAATAAAGATTATTATGTTCAGGAGAATAGTAATCCTAAAGCTACTAAGATTAGTGAGTTAAAGATGCTAGATGGAACTTTAATAAAAGTTAAAAATGGAAAAATTAGTAAATATTTAGAAGGTTTGGAAGCAATTAGTAAAGAACTTACTGTAACAGAGAAAAAGGAAAGTTAATTTCAATGTCATTAACTTAAGAGATAAAAGTACTAAAACTTTATCTCTTTTTTGTTAAAAAGCTTTGTTATAGTAAAAAA
>CANPWX010000097.1 GCA_947585065.1 uncultured Bacilli bacterium
GCATATAATGCCCAAACTTCCATTTCTCCAAAACGTTGTCCACCAAATTGAGCTTTACCACCTAATGGTTGTTGAGTTACTAAACTATATGGTCCAGTCGCACGGGCATGAAGTTTATCATCTACCATGTGGTGAAGTTTTACCATGTACATAACACCAACATTGACTTTATTTTCAAATGGTTCTCCGGTACGACCATTAATAAGAGTTACTTTTCCATCTTCACTCATACCAGCTTCACGCATTTCTTCATGAATATCATCAATATTTGCACCATCAAATACTGGAGTCGCATAATGAACGCCTAATTTTTTACCTGCCATACCTAAATGAACTTCCAAAATTTGACCAATATTCATACGAGATGGAACACCTAAAGGATTAAGCATAACATCTACTGGAGTACCATCTGGTAAATATGGCATATCTTCTTCTGGTAAGACAAGCGAAATAACACCTTTATTTCCATGTCGTCCACTCATTTTATCTCCAACTTGAATTTTACGTTTTTGAATAATATAAACACGAATAATTTTAAATACACCAGCTGGAAGTTCATCACTATTTTCTTTTGTATACACTTTAACATCATGGATTATACCAGCTGCTCCATGCTCTACTCTTAATGAGGTATCTCTTACTTCACGAGTTTTTTCACCAAAAATTGCATGTAATAATTTTTCTTCACTTGTTAATTCTTGAACACCTTTTGGAGTAACTTTACCTACTAATATGTCTCCCTCTTTTACTTCGGTACCAATTCTTACAATACCTTCTGCATCCAAGTTCTTACGGGCTTCTTCTCCAACATTTGGAATATCTCTTGTAATTTCTTCTGGTCCAAGTTTTGTATCACGGCATTCCATTTCATACATTTCGATATGTAAAGAAGTATACACATCTTCTTTAACTAATCTTTCATTTAAGATAACAGCATCTTCATAGTTAAATCCATTGTAAGTCATAAATGCAACTGTCATATTTTTTCCTAAAGCAAGTTCTCCATGATCTGTAGAAGGACCATCCGCGATAACTTGACCCATTGTAATTTTATCCCCTTTATGAACAAGTGGTACATGGTTCGTACAAGCACCCGCATTATTTCCTTCATAATTTGCTAAATAATAAGTATCTTTTCCTTTCGCATTTTTCACAACAATTTTCTTAGCATCTGCATATTCTACAATACCATCTGCTTTTGCAACAACACTACTACCTGAATATTTTGCAGCAACACACTCTACACCAGTACCAACAATTGGAGCTTCGCTTTTTAAAAGCGGTACAGCTTGTCGTTGCATGTTTGAACCCATTAATGTACGATTGGCATCATCATAGTTCAAGAATGGAATACAACTTGTGGTAATAGAGACAACTTGACTTGGAGAAACATCCACAAAATTTACTTTATCTTTTGATACCATTACGTTATCTCCATTATAACGTACAATAACTTCATCATTCAAAATTTCATTATGATCACCTAAAGCAATATTTGCTTCGGAAATATAATAATCCGTTTCTTCATCAGCAGTCATATATACTACATCATCTAAATCCACTACACCATTTGTAACTTTACGATAAGGTGTCATAATAAAACCATATTCATTTACTTTTGCATATCCTGCTAAAGAAGTAATTAATCCAATATTTTGACCTTCTGGAGATTCTACTGGACAAATACGACCATAGTGGCTAGCATTAACATCACGAACATCCATTCCAGCACGATCTCTTGAAAGTCCTCCAGGTCCTAAACTAGATAAACGTCTCTTATCAGTAAGTTCAGCGATAGGGTTAATTTGATCCATAAACTTTGATAATTGAGAAGAACCAAAGAATTCTTTTAAAACGGCTGTAACAGGGCGAATATTAATTAAAGATTTTGGAGTAATATCTGTTGTTTCTTGAGTAGTCATTCTTTCACGAATTACTCTTTCCATACGTGCCATACCAACTCGGAATTGATTTTCAATTAATTCTCCAACTTGACGAACACGACGATTGCCTAAATTATCAATTTCATCTGTATTACCAATTCCTTCATGTAAATTTAAATAATAATTTACAGAGGCATAAATATCAGGAATAGTAAGTCTTCGTTCATCAATACTTGTATCTACTCCAATAATAGAAATTATTTTTTCTGTATTTGTTTTATCATAAACTTTAATTTCTTGAATTTGATCATATTGATCTAATTCTTCATGAATCATTACTTTATGAAGTCCAAAACCATCCTTCAATGCTGGTTTGATTGCTTCTAATACTTCTTTTGTGACTAAAGTACCTTTTTTAGCTACAATATTTTTTTCACTATCTTTAATATCCTCTGCTAAAGTACAGCCAACTAAACGGTCACAGACATTTAATTTTTTGTTAAATTTATAACGGCCTACTTTTGCTAAATCGTAACGGAAATGGTCAAAGAAACGAGTGATTAATTGGTTCTTTGCAGAATCAAGAGTAGCAGGTTCCCCAGGTCTTAATTTTTCAAAAATATCAATTAATGCTTCATCGGTATTTCTTGTACTATCTTTTTCTAAAGTATTAATGATATAATCATTCTCACCAAAAACACTAATAATATCTTCATTACTAGATAATCCTAATGCTCTTAAGAAAGTAGTTACTGGAACTTTTCTTGTTCTATCGATACGAACATAAATTACATCTCTTGCATCTGTTTCAAATTCAAGCCATGTACCTTTATTTGGTATCATTTCTCCAGTAATAATTCTACGACCATTTTTATCAATTTCTCTTTTGAAATAAACACTTGGACTACGCACTAACTGAGAAACAATAACACGTTCTGCTCCATTAATAATAAATGTTCCAGCCTCAGTCATTAATGGCATATCGCCAAGAAATATTTCTTGTTCTTTTACTTCACCTGTTTCATGAATAAAAACACGTGCTTGTACTTTTAAAGGTGCAGCATAATTTACCATTCTTTCTTTGGATTCTTTTACAGAATACCGAGGAGATTCTAAAGTATAATCTCCTAAATCAATGGTAATTTTTCCTGTAAAACTTTCCACAGGAAATAATTCCTCGAAAACCTCTTTAATTCCGACTTCCAAGAAATCTTGATAACTCTTTTTTTGAATCTCTAAAAGATCCGACAACTCCATAGTATTTTTACTTTTTGAAAAGCTTCTTCTTGTTCTGTAATCTCCACATTTTTTTAGTTTATAAGCCACAATCTCACCCCATCTAATATATTTTTTTTGGAAACACTACAGTGTTAAAAAAATAACACGTCACCAATTTATAATCTAACACACTTTTAGCATGTATGTCAACAATTTTTTGCACGCATCACATAAAATCCTTTCTCTTTTTCTAAAATTTCTATTTTATAAGTTTCTTCTAAATTTTTTATTATACTTTTTGCCCCTTGATCTTTACGAATGACAAACCACAGTACGCCTTCTGGTGTTAAATAGTTCTTGGCATTTAAAAGGATATTTAAAACAGTTTCTTTCCCTGCTCGAATTGGCGGGTTAGTCACAATCATATCATATTTTTCTTGAATATTTTCATAAGCATTACTAACTAATGTATTCCCATTTATTTGATTTTCTTTTCTATTTTTTTCGCATAAATGCACAGCTCTTAGATTTACATCAATCATAGTTACTGAGCTATCTAATAGTTTTCCTAATACAATTCCAAGAAAACCATACCCACAGCCAACATCTAAAATATTTAAATGATTTCTCTTTTCTTCTTTTACTATTGTTTCCACTAACACTCTACTTCCAAAATCAATTTTATCTTTGGAAAAAACTCCTAAATCACTCCAAAAAGTGAAAACAATACCCTTATTTTCATAAACAATTTTTCGCATCTCACTTTTTAAATTAGAATTATTTGTAAAGTAATGTTCCAAAAAATCACCATTCATTTCTTTATAGACCGTGTTAAAAGGTTATGTATTCATTCTACTACACTTTTATTTGTTTGTAAAGAAAAAAATGTAGGTGAAAATTCTACATTTTTTCCATTATTTTTCTTTTTATTTGGAACTTAATTTGTAATCCAATTTAGTTATTGTGTTTTCTAATGTAGTAACATCATAACTGTATAAAACGGCATTTTCCAAACTATCTGTATCATCAATGGTGATATTTAAAAAATTATCTTCTACGATACAACGAATCGCTTTTTGATTATCCCATTTCATAATTTCTTTTAAAGGATTTTCTTTATAATCAAATATTTTTAATATGTTATCTTCATCTACTCCTATAACATATTTTTCTGTTAAATAAATAAGGGATGGAAAAGCAGAACTCGTATAAATTTTTTCACCATTTTGATTATAAATTTCATAAGTAGAATTTGGATCACTAAAACCATAATAAACTGGTCTA
>CANPWX010000098.1 GCA_947585065.1 uncultured Bacilli bacterium
ACAAAAGCATGATGTGTAATGTTTCCATTTAATAAAGGCTCGACTACTTCTACATTATAGTTTTCTATAAAATCTTTATTGTATTTTGGAGTTTTTATTTTTGGTTCTTTGTCATATTTAAAATAGACAAAAATCCACCAAATAATTAAAGTTACACTGTAAAAAAAGCATATCATTGATATTACTTGAGTGAGTAAATCTGTCCTGGACTTTGTTTCGATTTCTTTTTGGGTACGATTTTCTTCTATTTCTATGATTTTGGAAAATGCTTCTTCTGTTGTTGTTTTTTTACTTAAAGGAGTTAGGTTGACATCAAATGTTACACGCATTTCGGTTTTTGTTTTAGGACGGACATTTCTTGCAGTTAGCACTACTGTTTTTTGGTTCATTTTTTGAATAGTACTTGTTAAATCTCCATGAACCCAAGCTTGAAAAAAATCGGATGGTTCTTCTTTTGGCAAAGTTAGATGAATTTCTAGTGATTCTATTTCACTGTCATAGTTCTCGGCCACGAAAGGCCAATAGAGTTCTGCAACATCTAAGTGACTTACTACTACATCTTCTATTTTATAGGAAAATAAAAAAGCAACTGTTTCATAGGAAGCACGATAAAAAATTTGATAGTTCTTACCATCTTGAATACTTGATTCTACATATTCTAAATTTTTTGCATCTTCTTTGTAAAAGGCTTTATTTAAGGGTTCAAAATCTTCTTCTATTGTGTCAAATGTCGCTTGATTTTCTATTTTTTTTGCTGATACTCCTAAGAATTCCATCTTACTTCCATTATAAATAGCATCTTCTGTAAAGTTTATTGGTTCATGTTGTTTTAAATGGCTGTTTCGATAAGTTATGTTTTTGTTAAATTCTTGGAAAGATCCATTTAATACGACTAATTCTTTTACTTCCATGCTTCCATCTTCTAAAATATTTGCATCAATCAATACGTTTTCAATATCATAAGAAATTGCTGATACTGTTATTGGAAACAGCAGAATTATTAAATAGATAATTTTTTTCATAATTCACCTTTTTCTAACCTTTTTGAACTTCGATTACAGGCCGTATTAATGCACTGCTATTTGAAAGTACAGATGTAGCTGAAGAGCCATTATAAATTTTTATTCTATCATCGGTTAAATTGGTTCTTTCTGCAATAATATGAAATGGTTTAATATTTCCCCAAGCTGACACTGTTGTTAATTCACTTTCAAGAGGAATTCGGACATAGATTGGTTCTTGACCTGGTTGAGGATAATTTTTGTAACCATCACTAAAAGTTTGAACTCGTAATTTTCCATTGTCTTTTACTTTAATCAAAGCCGATTGACTCAAAAACCAATTGGTTACAGCTTCACTTACAATTGATTTTCCAAAGTTTTCATCAAATTTTTGATCTTCGGTTGGATTCCAACCTGATCGCACAAACTCGGAAGGATGGCGAGAATCATAGTAACAGGTTTCTCTTCCATAGATTCCAGGGGGCGGATCAATTATATTAAAGCTCGGAACATCACGACACCCTCGAATAGGACATTGTACTTCATTACAGTTATTGAAATAAATATTGTCTGTTGAAGATATTCCGATTGCTTCTATTAATTCTCCTCTTGTTAGAGCTCGATTTAGTATTAATACTACTGTAGCATCCGTATTGCTACTTTGTTTTATTACCTGCCAAGTCTCACCAGCAAAAGAGATTATTTCTCCGACATTATACCCTTTTTGTTCAATGTCCTGTTCTACAAATGATTTATCACTTTCTAGTTCTATTCGAATCTCATTTTTCAAGGCATTTAATAAAATTCGATTGTTTACATTTCTAGTTAAAATGACTGCCATGATCATTAAAAATACTAGAAAAAAAGAATAAATTATCGAAGTTGCAAAAAAACCTTTTCGATTCATAGTTATCCCCTTTTCTTTATTCTACTTCTACTATTTCTTTTTTCTCTTTTCTTTTTTTCGTATCTGTCTTTAGACTTATTAGTAAAATAATATTTTGGATAATGTAAATAAGATTCACTATTAAAAGGGATGCAGATATGTAGGTGTTATATGGAATATTTGGAAAAGGCATGATCATTAATAAAATTGAACCGATTATATTTAGAACAGATAAACTTAATAATACAATCCATGTTTTTTCCATATATTTTTTTAAATTGACTATTAATTCCAAACGATTTGAATTTAAAAATAGTAAATATCCTCCTAGTAAAATAGTAATCATATCTGTTAGTAAAGCATTTTCAAAAAAAGAAACAATGCCAAAAGAAATTAATAGAATGCCTGTCATTAATCTTTTATAAAATATTCTTTGATCTTCTCTTGTTCGAAAGTAAAAAACTATTTGAAGAGTTCCTATAGCCACGGCAATGTAGCCAAAAATAGAGACTGCTACGGAAAGAAAGTTTTCTGGATTACGGAACAAAACTACTGCAAAAATAATTAATAAAATTGCTACAATAAAAGAACTTACTACTTCTTTCTTTTTATTTTTCAAAATAGCTTGATTTTCTACTACCATAAATATCACTCTTTCTATTCCAAATTTTAACATTTTCTCTAGTAAAATACAAGAAAAAAGAATGAAATTTTTCTTCCATTCCTTTATTTTAAATTTTCAAGCAATTCTTCTTTTTTCATTGTAGAGTATCCTTTAATACCCTTTTCTTTTGCAACTGCTTTTAACTCTGTCAAAGACATTTCGTTGTATTGTTTTTCTTCTGTTTTTTCTTCTTTTGTTGTTTCTTTTTTAGAAGATTTTTCACCATTTGCTAATGCTTTTTTGGCAACTTCTACTAATTCTTTGAAAGATGCAGGATTATCAATAGCAAGTTCTGATAACATTTTACGATTTATTTCTATTCCTGCTTTATTTAATCCATTCATAAATTTTGAATAGGAAATATCATTTTCTCGACAAGCTGCATTAATACGAGTAATCCATAGTTTTCTGAAATCTCTTTTCTTTTGTCTTCTATCGCGATACGCATAAACTCCACTATGAAAAACTTGTTCTTGAGCTGTTTTATATAAACGATGTTTACTTCCAAAATAACCCTTTGCTTCTTTTAGAACTTTTCTTCTTCTTGTTTTAGAAACAGTTCCACCTTTAACTCTTGCCATATTTTACCTCCTTATTAGATAACAGATTTAATTCTGTTAGCTTCTCCTTTACTTAATGTTCCGGCTTTACGTCTTTGACGAACTTGTTTTGCACTATCTTTACTTGTTTTATGATTTCCACCACTTAATTTATAAGATAATGTTCCATTTTTTCTTTCTTTAAACACTTTACTACTTGCTTTATGTGTTTTCATTTTTGGCCCTTTTGCCATATAAATCCTTCTTTCTATTATTTTTTTGGTGCTAGAACGAGAAACATATTTTTTCCTTCCTGTTTTACAGGAGTATCAATTATGCTCACATCATTCAAATTTTCTGCAAATCTTTCCAGTACTTCTTTTCCTAATTCGGGATGAGCCATTTGTCTTCCTTTAAAACGAATAAATGGTTTTACTTTATGTCCTTTCATTAAATATTCTTTTGCATTTTTGACTCTGGTTTCAAAGTCATGAATATCAATCACAGGAGATAAACGATATTCTTTTAAATCTTTATTCGTTTCTCTTTGTTTTTTTAATGCTTCCTTTTGCTTTTTAGAACGTTCATATTTAAACTTGTTGTAGTCAATAATTTTTCCTACTGCTGGAGTAGAATTACTGCTCATAAGTACTAAATCTAATCCTGCAAAATTTGCAATTGTTTTGGCATCTTCTATTGTTTTAATGCCCATTTGTTCTCCATTTGGCCCGATTACCATTAATTCCGATACTTTAATTTCATCATTAATTGGTAACTCATCTGTTTTCTTTGCTATAAAAATGCACCTCCATACATATTAAAAGGCAGATACCTAGTATCCACCTTACAAGTTTAAAATATAAGCTCTTTTACCCAGTATTACTCACAAACTCGGGTGAATGGTGGATCCATTTCTTCCTTTTTTTATAACAACATAGATTTTACACAAAAAATATTCGTTTGTCAAGAACTTTTTGAAACTCAACCTTGATATTAAAGAAGAACTTATTTTTTTAAAACAAATTCTTCTTTTTGATTTTAAGTTGTTTGTAAAGATTGTATTTCTTGTTCTGATAATCCTGTTACTTCAGAGATAAAAGATACTTCACAATTTTTTTGAAGCATATTTTGGGCTATTTCATTATTTCGAGTTTTTGCTCCTAAAATTTGGCCCTCAGCACGCCCCTTAGCTAGACCTTCTGCACGCCCAATAGACTCACCAGTTTCTC
>CANPWX010000099.1 GCA_947585065.1 uncultured Bacilli bacterium
CTGAACCTTGAAGCCCCACAAGCATTAGAATCGTAGGATTTTTACTAGTTTCTAACTCACTAGCATTTTCTCCTAATAAAGAAATCAATTCATCTTTAACAATTTTAATAAACAATTCATCAGGTTTTAAACTTTTTCCAACTTCCATTCCCAAAGCTTTTTCTTTCACTTTTGAAGTAAATTCTTTTACTACCTGATAATTTACATCTGCTTCTAATAAAGCTATACGTATTTCTCGCATAGCATCATTAATATTTTCTTCTGTTATTTTTCCAAGTCCACGAATATTTTTTATCGCACTTGTTAATCGATCACCTAAATATTCAAACATAATAAGTCCTCTTTTCTATATCAAAAAACACCCTTTAATTTACTAATTTATCTAAGTCTATATCATCTCGATCATGCTTTATAGGCTCCCAAGTCTCAGTTTTCTTAAAAATACAAATAATATTAATTGGAATCCATGTTGCAATAAACAATGTGAACAAAAGAATCCCTGACAAAATATGACGAATGCTTTTATGATTGTATTTTACAACAAATATATTTAATGCGACATTTGCAATGTAAAATAAAAAGAAAAACACAATACCAGAAGCATATAAATAAGAGAAAAAATCAAATAATTCCACTTGAAAGACATTGAATAGAAATAATACGACTGCTAGAACAAATCCTAAAACTACTACCAAAGGAGCAGAATACATCATTACCATATCAAAAGCAGCAATGTTTCCTTTTTTTAAAAATCTTTTTAAAAGATCTTTGCCGTATACTTTTAGACAAGCAAGACAACCGCTGGTCCATCTTTTTCTTTGTTTCCAACTTGTCCAAAAACTTTGGGGATGTTCATCATAAGTAATTGCTTCTTCTACAAAGGCAACTTGTATTCCTTTTAAGGCACATTGTCCAGTAAATTCAGAATCCTCTGTTAAAGTTACCGTATGAAAGCCATCTTTTAATACTTCTTTTTTAATCATAAATCCAGTTCCGTTAATAGCTGCGGAACCAGAAAAATTCATTCTTGCCCGATTAAAGAAAAAGTTTTGAATAAAATAAAATAATGTATAAGATCCTGTAATCCAATTATCTTCCATGTTTTTAGCATCACGGAAGCATTGTCCTACTTCTACTCCTTCACATAAAGCATCATTCATTCGTAAAAGAAAGTCAGGATGAACTAAATTATCCGCATCAAAAACAACAAACGCATCAATACTTTCATCCTTCTTTTTTAAATAATCAAAAGCATAGGATAAGGCATCTGCTTTTACTTTCACTGGAACTTTGCACTGAATAATTTTTGCCCCTGCCTCTTTTGCTTTTTCTTCTGTATGATCCGTACAATTATTAGGTATGACATAAATATCATATAATTTTTCTGGATATCTTTGTTTTTGTAAACTCTTAATTAAAGAAGCAATGACATTTTCTTCATTACGAGTAGGTACTACAATCGCAAATTTATATTTTGGTTTATGACGTGCGAACATACTTTTATGATAGTTTTTAAAACCAAATAACCCCGTAATTGCAAAATACATTCCATAAATAAACGATAATGCAAATAAGATATAATAAATGGTTACCACTACATTCACCATTTTTTCCACCCTTTCCAAAAATAAAATAACAATTCTCTAATACCTAGATTATAATATAAATGCCTGAAAATTGCAATTACATTTTTGTCACTTAAGGGGGTCAATCCTCATTGGAAAATAGCCTGATCATGGAAAATCCTAGAAAGCCAAGAAATAATATGGAAAGTAAATTCGTATGATCTATTAAATCGATAATTCTTAGAGCAAGAGAAATAATGGAAGAAAATAAAAAGCCTAAAATGAAAACCCATGTCGTATGATGATGATGTTGGAATAAGTACCTTACTATATATACCATTCCTATTAGACTAATCAACATTCCACTTCCAAATAAAATACAGTAGAATATATTTTGAAAAGGATTAGAAAACAGTTCTAAAACAAATGTATAACAACCTAACATCATAAATGTCGCGGTTCCACTGATACCTGGTAATATAGTTGTTATGGCATCGATAGCACCCATAAAGAAAATACTTACTAGACTAGTAAAAGAGTTCGTTGGAATAAAATTTGGAAGAGATAGTTTTTTTTCTAAGAAAAATAGGAAAAAAACAATACTAAATAGAATTAGAAAATCCCATTTTTTTAGCCCTTCTTTTTGAATGAAAGGAGGAACTGTTCCAAGAATTAATCCAATAAAAATTGCTACAGTAAATACATAATAGTTTTTTAATAATTGAAGCATCAGATTACTTCCAAAGAGAATAGCAAGAAAAATGCCGCCTGCAAGGGGAAGCAAATAGGAAAGTGCTTCTCTTTTTCTTTGAAAAAAATTTGTAATATACTCGATTGATTTTTCATAAACACCTAAACTAATCGCTAGTAAGGAACCTGATACCCCTGGAATAATTTTGCCAATCCCAATAATAATTCCTTTAAAAAAAAGAATAAGGAAGTTCATAGAATCACCCTTATTCTAAATTTTATGATAAAATTTTTTATTTATTACTTTCGTTTTTCTTTTTCGGTGTTGGTTTTGGAAGTACTTCTTTTCGAGATAAATTTAATCTTCCTTTACTATCATACCCTAAACTTTTTACTAAAATTTCATCTCCCACATGAACAATATCACTTGGTTTATTCACTCTTTCATGAGCAAGTTGAGAAACGTGTACTAGTCCTTCACAATTTGGCCATAATTCTACAAAGCAACCAAAATCTTCTACTTTTGTAACTTTTCCTGTATAAATCTTATCTGGTTCTACTTCTTTTACAACATCTAGGATCATTTGTTTTGTTTTATTAATGATTTCTTCATCTGTATGATAAATAATTACTCTTCCATCATCTTCTAAATCTACTTTTACAGCATCTTTATCATTAACCGTTTGAACATGGCTTGCTTCCAAAATAATTTTTGTAATCATTTCTCCACCACGACCAATGACATCTTTAATTTTTTCTGGTTGAATTTGGAATGTCGCGATTTTAGGAGCATAAGGACTAAGTTCTTTACGAGGTTCTTTAATACAGTCTTCCATAACTTCTAATATTTCTAGTCTTGCTTTCTTTGCTTGTTCTAAGGCTTCTTTTAAAATCATTTTAGTCACGCCTTTAATCTTAATATCCATTTGTAAAGCTGTAATTCCTTCTTTTGTTCCTGCAACTTTGAAATCCATGTCTCCCATGTGATCTTCTAGTCCTTGAATATCCGTTAAGATTGTATATTTTTTCTCATCTTCTTTAGATTGAATAAGGCCCATTGCAATTCCTGCCACAGGTGCTTTAATTGGAACTCCTGCTGCCATAAGAGAAAGGCATCCAGCACAGATCGTTGCTTGGGAAGAAGAACCATTAGATTCTAGTATTTCTGATACAACTCGAATAGTATAAGGAAATTCTTCTTCACTTGGGATAACGTAGGATAGTGCTCTTTCACCTAACGCACCATGGCCTATTTCTCTTCTTCCAGGAGATCCATAACGACCAATCTCCCCTACAGAAAAAGCAGGGAAATTATAATGAAGCATAAAACGTTTCGTATCTTCAATACCAAGTCCATCTAATATTTGATGTTCTCCAATAGCTCCTAAAGTAGTGGTAGCAAGACTTTGCGTTTGCCCCCTTGTAAATACGGCAGAACCATGAGTTCTAGGAAGTAAATCCACACAGGCATCCAATGGACGAATTTCATCCATTTTACGACCATCTGGACGAATATGTCTTTCTGTAATTAAATAACGAACCGCATCTCCTTCTAATTGATAGAGTATTGTTCCTACTTGTTTTAATTTATCTGCAAGAGCTTCATCTTCTAAATAAATATTGGTAAAGTATCCAATCGTTTCTTGTTTGATTGCTTCTACTTCATTTGCACTAGTAAGTTTATCTTTAATTTGAATCGCATTTAAAATTCGTTCATAAGCATAATTTGTTACTTGTTTTACAATATCTGGATCTAACTCTGCTTTATCTAATTCTACTTTTTCTTTGCCAATTTCTTTTGCAATATTCTCTTCAAATTCACATAGAACTTTAATAGCTTCGTGTCCAAACATCATAGCTTCAAGCATTTCTTTTTCAGAGCATTCATTTGCTCCTGCTTCTACCATACATATTGCATTTTTTGTTCCAGCAACCGTTAAATTAATTTTACTTTTTTCTAATTCTTCTACACTTGGATTAATAATAAATTCTTTACCAATTTTTCCTACTACTACTCCTGCCACTGGTCCATCAAATGGAATTTC
>CANPWX010000100.1 GCA_947585065.1 uncultured Bacilli bacterium
AGTTTTCGAATTGTTTTAACACCATAAAGAAAAAGAATTATCAAAATCAAAAAATACATGATATAATACAATCACAAAGAGGTTGATAACATGGATTTATTTGACACAAATGAAACATATGAATTTATCCCTTTAGCGGAAAAAATGAGGCCAAAGACTTTAGAGGATTTTTTTGGTCAAGAACATATAGTAGGCGAAGGATCACCCATTCGGGAGATGATAACAAATGATAGTATTACATCTATGATTTTCTGGGGGCCACCAGGTGTTGGTAAAACCACATTAGCCAAAATTATTGCGAAACAAACGAATTCTGTTTTTTACGAATTAAGTGCTGTGACCAGTGGAGTAAAAGATATTAAAGAGCTAATCGATCGGGCCAGATTTAATAAAAGTAATGGCAAAAAAACAATTGTCTTTGTTGATGAAATTCATCGTTTTAATAAAGCACAGCAGGATGCCTTTTTACCTTTTGTTGAAAATGGAACAATCATATTAATTGGAGCTACCACAGAAAATCCATCCTTTGAAGTAAATTCGGCTCTTTTGTCTCGTACGAAAGTATACGTATTAAATAATTTAACAGAAGAAGAAATTGTGGGAATATTAAAAAGAGCAATTACGATTCCAGAATATCAAAATGTAGAAATAGAAGATGCTTGCTATGAGATAATAGCTAAATTTTCCAATGGAGATGCCCGAGGAGCTTTAAATACTTTAGAAAATGTAATCAACATAACTCCAATGAAAAAGAATCGAAAAAAAATTACAAAAGATAGTTTAGAAAAATCATTACAAAGCAAAGTTTTCTTATATGATAAAAAAGGAGAAGAACATTATAATTTAATATCAGCATTACATAAATCCATGCGTAATAGTGATCCTGATGCAGCACTTTATTATCTTGCACGAATGCTAGAGGCAGGAGAAGATCCATTATACGTTGCTAGAAGATTAATAAGATTTGCTTCTGAAGATATAGGACTTGCGAACCCAAATGCTCTAATACAAGCAACCTCGGCTTATGAAGCTGCACATAATAATGGAATGCCAGAATGTAATGTCAACTTAGCACAAGCAGTAGTATACTTAAGTGTTTCACCAAAGTCCAATGCCCTATATACGGCCTATGATAGAGCAAAAAAAGACGCTGTAGAAACAATGGAATTATCAGTTCCATTACATTTAAGAAATGCTGTAACAAAATTAGATGAAGATTTAGGATTTGGAGCAGGCTATGAATATGCTCACGATACAAAAGAAAAAGTAACATCAATGGAATGTTTACCAGAACAAATCAAAGATCATAAATATTATATTCCAACTGAAAGCGGTTCCGAGAAAAATATAAAAGCTGTAATGAGTCGTATTGAAGCAATAAAAAAAAGAGGCCATCATGAATAAAATAATTACATTTTTCATTTTCATTTTTTGTTTTCTTTCCAACGTGTTTGCATTAGAACTTCCAATAGAATCCAAAAATGCAATTCTATATAATTTAGATACAGAAGCGGTATTATATGAAAAAAATAGTGAAGAAGAAATTGCAATGGCCTCATTAACAAAAATTATGACAGCAGTAATTACATTAGAAAATGTAGATAATTTAGAATCAACAGTAACAATGACTTGGGAGGATTATCGCGGAATCTATGAAGTAGGGGCGTCTACTGCTGGATTTCAATATAACGAAACAGTAACCATTCGTGATTTATTATATGGGCTGTTACTTCCGTCAGGAGCTGAAGCAGCTCAAGCCTTAACAAGAGTAGTAGCAGGACATGAAAAATTCATACAATTAATGAACGAAAAAGCAGCGGAATTAAATATGAATCATACCCATTTTGTAAATGAAACAGGCTTGGATGCTGAAAACCATTATTCTAGTGTAAAAGATATTGCAACTTTATTTCAGTATGCTCTAACAATTCCTACATTTAAAGAAATCATAGAAGCCAAATCTTACACCACAACAACGGGTAAAACCTTTTATAGCACGACAGAAAAAGCAAAATTAAGATATCATTTAGATATGGATTATTTAATAGGAGGAAAAACAGGAACAACATTAAATGCAGGATTATGTTTAGCCTCAATTGCAAAAGCTTTTGATGTAAATTATATGCTAGTGACTTGCAGAGCTCCAAATGATTGGTCAACGCCAAAACACCTAATGGACGCTAAAACAATTTACGATTATTTTATAGATCATTATGGAAATCAAGATATTATAAAAGAAGGAGAGATGCTTTATCAAATACCGACTTACTATGCCAAAGAAAAAATGATACCTGTTTATTCTCCTGTTACAATCAACAAGTATTTAGAAAAAGAAATACCTCTGAATACATTAAATTTTAATTATGAAGAAAAAGAAAAAGTAACTCCTTTAACTAAACCAAAAGAAAATATAGGAGTGATGCATATTTTTTTTGAAGGAGAAGAAATTTACACATTTGATGTTTTTTTAACAAATAAAGTGTCGATAGATTGGAATGATTTGATAAAAAAATATAGTTGGATCGTTGTACTTCTTGGAATAATATTCATTATCATCTTCTATGTTGCATTAAAAAAGAAAAGGAAAAAAAGAAAATGAAAACAGAAAAAATAAAAGAGATGACGCTCTCTCAAATCATAGATTTATTTCAAAAAAATAATGTGGTAATCATGCCAACCGATACCGTCTATGGTATAGTTTCTATAGCAACAGAAGAAAATGCCAAAAGAATATATCAAATAAAAAAAAGAAAAGAGAATAAACCATTTATTATTTTAATGAATAGCAAAGAAATGATTAGCCGTTATTGTGAAATATCAGAGCTAGAAGCAAAACTAATGGAAAAATATAAGGAAGATGCTTTAACAATAATTTTAAAAAAGAAAAATAACGACACCTCTCTAGCAAATGAAAAAGATACAATCGCGATAAGAATACCAAACAATGAATTACTATTAGAAATTATGAATCAAATTCAAAAACCATTAATATCCACCAGTGCGAACATTTCAGGAGAAAAAATTATTTCTTCGATAGAAGAAATACCACTTTCTATATGGAAAAACGTAGATTTCGTTTTAGATGGAGGAACTTGTTTAAATGAAGCCTCTACATTAATTCAAGTAAAAGAAGAAAAAATTAAAATAATAAGAAGAGGTTCCTGTGCAAGTTTAATAGAACAAGATTGGCCAGATTTTTTAGAATAAAAAAGCGAAAAGAAAACATACTAAAATTGGTGATAAGATATGGAAATTTTCTATCGTTCAATTCTCATTTTCATTATTTTAATGATAATGGTAAAATTATTAGGGAACAAACAATTAAAGCAACTGACATTATATGATTATGTAGTAGGCATTTCCATTGGATCCATTGGAGCAGATACTATTATAAGTTTAGATATTTCAGTATGGGATGGAATTTTAGGAATTGTTTCTTTTGGAGCATTTGGTTATCTTTTAAATTTGATAAGTTATACATTTCATAAAACAGAAAAAATCATTGAAGGAGAGCCATTACTTCTCTTTGAAAAAAATCATTTTATTGAAGAAAATTTATCAAAAGCCAAAATGAGTCCTGCTCAAATATTAGAGCAATGTCGATTAAAAGGATGCTTTGATATAAATGAATTAGACACAGCTCTTTTAGAACCATCAGGAGATGTATCCATTCTTTTAAAATCGAGCTCTCAAAATATAAGTAAAAATGATTTGAAAGAAACTGTAAAGAAAAAGAGTAAAAAGCAAACTCTTTGTTATTCGGTAATTACAAATGGTGTGTTAGATGAAGAAGAATTAAAGAAAGCAAGAAAAAGCAAAAAATGGTTAAAGGAATATTTAGCTAAAAATCATAAAAAAGAAAGTGATGTATTATTATTGAGTATAGATCAAAATGGCAAAGCAAGTTTATATTAAGTTCTTTAAAATATAAAAAGCTATAATGCTTTTAAACACTATAGCTCTTCGTTTTCTTTTAATGCATCAATTTCTTCGATACTCAAATCTGTCATTTTAGAAATATATTCATTAGTAGCTCCATCTTTTAACATTCTTTTTGCTATTTCTATATTTCGTTCTTCAACACCAGATTCTTTTGCTATTTTCATCTCTGTTGCATGGACTTTTTTGATGTCTTCTTCTCTGGTAAGCCAACTTGTGAA
>CANPWX010000101.1 GCA_947585065.1 uncultured Bacilli bacterium
GATCATGGTTCACTGTAATTTTGACAGCTCCAGTTCCCTTTTCTGGATCTGCATGAACATCAGCAATAATAGGTATTTCTCGATTGACAATAGGAAGCAATACTTTCTTACCAATCCATTTTTGATAACGATTATCACTTGGATTGACTGCTACAGCATTATCCCCAAACATCGTCTCAGGTCTAGTGGTAGCAACTTCTAAATAAGCATCTTCCCCAACAATAGGATATTGAATATGATAGAAACATCCTTCAATATCTTTATAAAGAACCTCTTCATTACTAAGTGCAGTTTTAGCAACTGGATCCCAGTTAATCATTCTTGTTCCTCTGTAAATAAGTCCTTCGTTATATAAATCAACGAATACTTTTCGAACGGCTTTAGAAAGTCCTTCATCCATAGTAAAACGTTCTTTTCGATAATCCAAGCTAAGTCCTAATTTAGCCCATTGACTATGGATATTTTCAGCATACTCTTTTTTCCAATTCCAAGCAACTTCTAACCATTCTTCACGACTCATACTTCTTGGATCAATTCCACTATCTCTTAACTTTTTATCAATTTTTGCCTGAGTAGCAATACCAGCATGATCCATTCCTGGAAGCCAAAGAGCATCAAAACCTTTCATTCTTTTATAACGAATAATAATATCTTGTAAAGTAGTATCCCAAGCATGTCCCAAATGAAGTATTCCAGTAACATTTGGTGGTGGAATAACAATCGTAAATGGTTCTTTTTCTAAATTTCCACTATCAAAATAACCATGTTCTTTCCAACTTTCATATTTTCCTAATTCGACACTTTTTGAATCATATTTTGTATCCATTTTTATTTTCCTTCTTTCTTACTTTTAGCAAGTAATAAATTTTCATCTTGCCAATTATAATTTTCTTGCATCGCACGATAAACAACAAATTCACTCATTCGCAAATCATCACTTGTCACAAATTGAAAAGTACCATCTTGCCACTGAAAAGCCATCATTTTTTTCAAAACACTACAACCTTTTTTAGAAGGCAATATTTCCCTTTCAAAAAAACTAAGTTGTTCTTCACTAACACATTCTGGAATAAATAACCCTATACTATTTCCCCGTTCAAAACAAATCAAATAATTTAAATCTTCACATAACTCTCTAGTATATTTGTAATGATCTAAAATATTTGGAGTATGATTTTCTTCAATATAAGGTGGATGAAATCGAAAATAACTTTCATACATATATTGAACAATGGAATCAGAAGAAGTAAGAAATTCATCTTGACTTTTTTCTAAAACATTTCCAAAAGGATCAACAACACATACGTTTATCATAAAACCTCTCTTTCTAAAAAGAAAAAGATGATACCAAAGGAGTCTATAAAAGACGGTACCATCCTTAATAATTTCTTTTTTTGATAACGCACTCCAGTGCGATTTTTGCTCCCTTGCAACCTTCCAAAGAAGAAATACTTTGTTCTCAGCAATACACAAAGTCTCTGTTTATTTCTTGCTCTTTGTACTCCTCAAGTTCTTCACAAAACTTCATACTAATATTAACAGCTTTTTTTCAAAAAATCAAGTCAAAGAAATAGTATCTCTCACTTCTCCATTAATTTTAATATCCATATCTCCAGAAGAATTCAATTCAACAGTAACTTCATCTGCTTCTTCTAAGAAATAAGATTCAGAAAGATTCTCCTGTGTCTTATTATCATAGATAAAAAATTCATCTTCCATCGTACGACATAAAATAAACCGATCAAAAAACGAAACATCTTTAAAATCAATATCAAATAACTTCTCACCCATATAATTCATCACGTGATAGAAAGAATCAACTTTTGTAATAATATATTCTCCATTATAAGTAACAATTGGTTCTAAAATATTAGAAGTAAAAATAGCTTGAGACCGATCCAAAATAACCCACTCATCTCCTTTTTTACCAACCAAATAATCTGCCGAAATCACATCACCTTGGACACTAGTTCCCACAATGCCTAAAAAATCATAACTAGGAGCAATAATTGGTAAAGTAAGAAAAGAAACTTGCAATAAACCAAAATGATGTTCTAAATCTTCAACAATATAAAGATTCTCACCAATACCCACTTCATAATTATTAATAGAGGAATACATATTATCTTTAAAAGCATAATTATTTTGAATATCATATAAGAAAACCTCATGACTTTCAGGATCATTAGAATCATGAATAAAAACAAACTGATCTTGAATAACAGGAAGAAAAGCATCTGTTTCACTATGATAAGAATCAATTGGATACATAAAATCCATAGCATAAGACTTTCCATAACTACAATAAGAATTTTGACAAGTATAAGTTCCTAAAATTTCATCGCGGCTATTATAAAACCAAAGTTTACCATCAAAAAACATCTCATGATCAACATTTTCTTTAGATAAATCAATAGGTTTTTCCAAAAGTTTCAAATACAATCCATATCCTCCCAAAGGAAGAAAAAGAAAAAGAAACACAAGAATAATAGCCAAAGCC
The DNA here is from genome assembly GCA_947585065.1 of uncultured Bacilli bacterium. Taxonomy (GTDB): domain Bacteria; phylum Bacillota_I; class Bacilli_A; order RF39; family UBA660; genus Ventrenecus. Next base: position 2,501 of record CANPWX010000101.1, read on the forward strand.
ACTTTCTGCATTTTCGGACTAATCATCCCCATCTTCCTCTCCATTTTCTTCTGGTTTAACATCTTCTACAGGGGAAGACTCTTCAACTGGTGGATCCGCTTCATCTTCTTTAATTTTAAATTTCATTTCTTTTGAATAATAACCATTCGTTTTTCCAATAGATAAATAAATATATTCATTATCAAAACGAAGCTGAAAAGCATTCACTTCTTGTCCATAGTATTTATCTTTAGAAAGTTCCAAAGGATATCCTTTCTCATCTCCATCCATAACCAAATCTTTATCTGGTTCTTCATAAGAATAAACATAAACACGACCACTTAACACAACAGCAAAGAAGGAATCATAAAGTTCTACATAATCATAACTCTTTGAACTAATTTCTTTTTCAAAAGAATGAATATGATAATTTCCATTATCCAATGTTTTTAAATACGTTTTATAATAATCAACAATAGGAGATGGTTTATCACTCGTAACCTTCTTTCCATTGAAATCATATAAGGAATACTGATTATTTTCTTCTACAACAAAATAGTCTTCCAATTTTAAAATACTCTCTTTATTAAAAGGAATAACAGGTTCCACACCCTTATCAGTAATTTGAGCAACACCAAATTTTCCAGAAGATTTAGACTTAGCAATAAATAAAATACTCTTCTTTTGAGAAACACTAAGTTCATCCAATCCAGAATAACTAGAGGTATCGACACTTTCATAACGAGCAAGCTCTTCATTATTTTCTAAATCTTGTAACACTATAGTATCTCCATCTTTAACAAAAAGATATCGTTCTAAGAAAAGAGGAATAACACCTGTATTAAAAGTCTCATTCTTATAAGCATTTCGCGTTTCACGATAGACAGTTTCACGAGCTGGCATACAAACACTTAACTCATTCGTTTCCTCATCAACTTGATTACGATTCACACAAGAATAACTACCAATCGGTTGAGTTTTTTCTTTATCTTTATAGAAATAGAGAACCCCATCAAAATAGTTAATAGAAGATAGAACTTTTGATAAATTTCCTTCTTTTAAATCAAAATTATAATTTGTACTAGCAGTTCCATTATAAATATTAACATTAAGAATAGAACCAGTAAGAGAATACTCAAAAGATTTCTCAGTTTGAACAATTTTATTATCTGAAACTGTTTCAACCCAATTATAAGAAGAATTTGGTACTCGAATTTCCTTTAAAGACATTGGATTTCCTTCATAATCAAAAATATAGAACAATTGATCACGAACCCCTAGGAAAATAGACTCTAATAACTCAACATAATCAAAAGTTTCTTCTTCCGTAATTGCTTTTGCATTATAATCAAAAATACGATAATGAGAAGAAGCATCTTTCGTTTTAATATATTGAAGATTTGCCCCCACAATTGGAATAGTAAGAGCTTTTGATAATTGTCCAGAAAGATTTTGAACATAATAATTTTGATTTTTACGAACTGCAAATAAAGAAACAGCATCACCATACGGAATAATATGAATTTCATCATAACCACTTGTCACATCAATAAGGACTTTAGCTTCTCCTTCTACCATTTGGAAAAGACTAGATTTTCCCTCAGTATTTTTGACAATAAAATAGCCATCATAGGAAGGATCTTGCATAACATCATATACAGTATCAATCACT
>CANPWX010000102.1 GCA_947585065.1 uncultured Bacilli bacterium
TTTTTTACTATAACAAAGCTTTTTAACAAAAAAGAGATAAAGTTTTAGTACTTTTATCTCTTAAGTTAATGACATTGGACTAATTGTTTATTTTTTAAACATAAGAAAAGCACCTTTATATCATCTTAGATTGGTGCCTTTCAGTACACTATAAATGGACTGAGATTCACCTAACTGACAAAATTAGATGTATCTCTTTTTTATGTCCTTAACTATTATAAACAAATAGTTCTTATTTTATGAAAGATTTCTCTTTCTGTAAACATTATACCACACTTTTTATTTTTTACAAGTACAAGTAACGAACTTTAGAGTAGATTATCCCTATTCTATACTAATTCTATTTCTATATCACTTTGTGGATAACTAACACAAGGATGGATATACTTATAATCTATATCTTTTTTTCTTAATAAAGAATTTTCTGTTTTCACGGTCCCGCTAATTAATTTACTTCTACAAAATCCACATACACCCACTGTACAATGAACAGGTGGATCAATATGCTCTTCTTCCATACTTTGTACCAAAGTTTTATTTTCATAACAAGGAATAGTAAAAACTTGATCTTTACAATAAATAGTAAGTTGATACTTTTTCTTTTTTAAATTTTCAGGAATACTTTTATAAATTTCATGACGAATATACTTATTAGGTATATCTAAATGAATAAAAACTTGATTTAATGTTTCATACATAGCAGGAGGGCCTGAAATAAAGAAAGTTTTTCTAGTAGGTTCCAAAGAAAGTAATATTTCTTCATCCACAACTCCAGAAATATAACCATCTCTCTTTTCTTCACTTAATAAATAAAGAACTTTAAAATTTTTATATTTTTTTTGTAAATTATCAAGTTCTTCTTTCCATATAAAATCGTTCATCGTTTTCACACCGTAAACAAGCTGTAAAGTTGCAACTTTTTTCTTCTGTAATAAATCTATTATCATAGGTCTTAAACAAGAAATACCATTACCACCTGCAATAAACACAACATCACTAGAATCTCGAATCACATTATAATGAAAATTTCCAAAAGGTCCATAAATTGTAAACTTATCATTTTCTTTACATTCATCAAACATATAATTTGACACTTTTCCGTTTTCTACTTTTTTAATTGTAATTTGATATTCATCTAAATGATTAACATCTGAACTAATTGAATAAGGTCTTTTATAAACTCGATTATCTGTGTGAACTTCTAATGTAATATAGCTACCTGCTTCAAAAATTGGAAATAATAACTGATCTTCCCTCTTAAAAACAAAAGATTTCGTATTTTCATTTTCCTGTATAATTTTACTAACTACAACATCCATTTTAGAAGGATGAAGAGATTTTGCAAATTCATTTAAAGGATACTCACACTTTGGAACATTTTTGGAAGAATGTTTAATAATATCTCCTCTTCCAGTTGATAAATCAACAAACTGACTTAAAACTTTTTTAGAATTTTTTTCCATAATTATATCTTTCATTACTCACACTCTCCTAAAGTCTTTAAAGCAACTTCTTCTCCATTAAGATAAGTAGATGCACTATCAGATAAACTAGCCCCATAACATCCACAAAAACGAAGTCCAGAAATTCTTAGCTCCTCTTCTTCACTAAATATTTTAGGAAGTAAGTTATCATATCCTTTGGCTAAATAACCATAAATTGAACCATTCGGATGTCCTGTATATCGTGCAAACGTCACAGGAGTAGCAATTTCTATTTCCTCAATAGTATCACGTATAGAAAGATGACTAAAAGATTCAAATGTAGAAATTAAAGATTCTGCCAGCTCTTCCTTAATTTCAAAATAATTTCCCTTCTTAAGCATTTTTTCAAATCCATCTCCAAAAATGAATCCACTTAATACTAGTATCGTGGTATCTTTTTTAGGAATAACATTTGCCAAAACAAATCGATTAAAGACTTCATGCATTTTTTTATATTCTTCCTTACTATCTAAATGATTAGAAATAAGATACGTAGAATGAGTTAGTCCTAACTCCTCCACAGTTTCATTTAAACCAAGATAAACAGTAATTTCTTTTGGTCCTAAAATACGTTCATTCTCTAGTTGAAAACACTGTATTGGAACAGATTCTTTTTCAATATTACTTCCATAAACCATTCGAGGACTAATATTGCAAATAACATGAGACGTCTCAAAAACATCTTCTTCAGTTTTCACACCAACAACTTGATGATCTTCAACTAAAATTTCTTTTACTTTTGATAAATAACGCACCTTACCTCCATGATTTAAAAACTCTTGTTCTAAAACCCTAGATACTTCAAAAGAAGTAAATTTAGGAATATCAATACCATATCGAACATAAGAATCAACTAATAAAGCAAAAGAAACAAAACTCAAATGAGAAATAGGACTCCCTAAATAAATCCAAAAAGAAGAAAGAATTTCTATAGCCTTTTTAGGCATTTTAATTTTTTCTAAAACTACATCTACTTTATAAGGAGCAAGTTGAACAAAATTTGGATATTTTTGATATAAATCTTTTTCATCCAAAGTACCTTTCTGTTCTTTTCTATAATAAAAAGCTTCTTTAATATCATCACATAATCCAAAAAAAGTAGTCATCGCATCTTTACTATTAGGAACATATTCTTCCATTTTTTCAATAAAATTTTCTACTCCAAAAGGTAATGTATATTCCATATTTGTTTCTTGATCAATCAAGTGAAAACATTCTTTTTTTTCTTCAAATTCAACTTTATTACGAATGCCTAATCGTTCAAACAATTCATAAATATTACCAGGATTATCAAAAGTACCCATACCATTAAAAGGAAACACATTGGTATCAAATTCAAATCTACCACGTACAAAAGAAGAAGATAATCCACCTGGGCCTAATTCTTTTTCTAACAACAAAACTTTTTTACCACGTTCTTGCAATGTTAAGGCTGCAACTAAACCAGCATTCCCCGCACCTATAACAACACAATCAAATTTATCCATATCACAAGTCTCCTTTATTCTAAATTAAGTATAACAAATTCATCAAAAAAAAGCTAGTATTTACCTAACTTTTCTATGGAAATAAATGAACATTAAAGTATATTATTGTGATAGCACAAAAGGATCATTTGATTTACCTGAACCCGAGGTTATTTTGACAGTGGTTTTTAAATACACGACGGGTAAGACACCGGCTGGATCGCTAGCATAACGTGAATCAACATCATCTGGTTCCACAACGTATACACTAGAATTACGTGAAGAATACCCATACGGAGTTAATGTCCAATAACAATTAGATATTGGTTTTAACCAATCATTATTGTAACAATCATTCATACTATCCCACCAGCGAGATAGTTCTTTTAATAAACACTGTTCTCTTGTTGTTCCTGTTTGACTTCCACTTGTTGCATATCCATAATCCGATGGATACATTAGTCCAATCCCATGATATCCACTTGAATCACTTGTTTTACTCCATTCTGTTGTTCTCGGCACTCCATCAGAACAGCCGCCAAATTTTGAACATCCTGTAGAATTGCTTCTTTCATATCCATAAAAATCACTTGTTAATGCAATTGTAAATTCTTTAGTTCCATTTGAACCTGTATTCCATACGATTATCTCATCTATCATGGATTTTGCTGGATCATTTAATCCAGTGCTTTCAAAACTACACGATGTAGTTGTGTTATCAGAATTATTAAAACATTTCTGACCAACTTTTTTATTATAATAATAATCATTTAATAAAGTCTTCAAATCAGCTTGGCTCCACTCACTTACTCCATCTCCACCATTTACTCCACTTGCTGAACTATCCCAACTAAAATCACCAATTGAACTTGCTCTTATCAATTTGATTCTCTGTTCTACTACTCCACTTGTTGTCATTACATTTACTAATCCTATAATTCTCCATCCTGCATATTCTTCGTTAAATGTTACATAATTATCGGGACTCGCTCCTGCATATCGATATTCTGTTGCTGTCCATCCCTCTAACGTTGGAGTCATTGCATATAGTCCATTCCCTGAACTAACCTTTGGTATACTATCTAAAGTTTCTTTTACAGTCGGTGCCGGAATTGTTACATTTCCACTTGATGTCCCACTTGATACATTTCCTGCTTTATCTTTT
>CANPWX010000103.1 GCA_947585065.1 uncultured Bacilli bacterium
TATTAGCAGCAACTTATGCCGATTTAAGGCAAGCAAGAAAAATAAAAAGGTGGACAAGTGAAGAAAAAGCAAGGGTTGTCGGATATGGTGATGGCATGGAAAAAGGAATGGAAAAAGGTATTCAAGAAAATAAAATAGAAATAGCAAAACGAATGTTAAAAGATGGAGCAAGTGTTGATTATATTTCTAAAATAACGGATTTAAGTATGAAAGAAATTGAAAGTTTACAATAGTGAATCAAAACAAACGAACCAGCATTTTATGATGCTTTTTTCTTTAGAAAAAATACTTGAAATCCTATTTAAACTTTGATAAAATGTCATCGGAGTTACAAGTACTCCCGATTTAAATATTTATAGATATGAACTTTGAAAATTGAATTTTTATATGGGAAAATTTAGGAGGTTCGTATGAAAGAAAATATTGAAGAATATTTAAATCGCATCCAGAAAGTGAGTTTTAACGATCTACTATTTACCTACATTGATGAATTAGGTTGTAAAGACTCAGACATATACAAAAAAGCAGAAGTGGATAGAAAACTATTTTCTAAAATAAGATGCAGTAAACACTACATACCAAAGAAAAATGTGATTATTAAACTATCGCTAGCTTTAAAATTAGATCGAAACAAAATGAACAATCTACTTTCCAGCGCAGGATATGCTTTAAGTAATAGCAATTTTGATTTAGTAATATCCTATTGTTTAGAAAATAAAATTTATGATTTGAATATCGTAAATGATTATCTTTTCACTTACACGAAAGCTGTTTTATAAACAGTTTTTTTGTCGCTTTTTAAGCGACCATTTTATTTTGAGAATAGGATATAATGAATACACAAAAGAAAAAAGACCGAAAAGTCTTATCAGAAAGCCACTTACAGCAAATAAATAATATGGAAAATTTTTGAAAGTGGCTTGTTTTCTTTTGATATGTTGGAGGTGTTTAAAATGGATTTAGTAGAAGAACTGAAAAAAACAAACACCATAGAAAATACGAAAAATGGAGAGTACTATAAAACAACCTATGATAAAAATTTAGACTTATTTGCTGGTTGTTCAAGATTTGAAGAAGAAAGTGAAATTCAAAAAAAATTTTCTAGTGCCTTAAAAGAAAATGAATATCTTGCTCTAGCAAATCTCTTATATATATTAGATATCAAAGAAGGAAAAGGAGAAAGAAGACTATTTAAAATTATGTACCGTTTTTTGTGCAAACAAGATTTTGAAAAAGCATTAAAAATATTACCTTTCATTAGTGATTTAGGAAGATATGATTATATTCTTGAAGGGATAGATACTCCAGTAGAAAAAGAAACAATTCAATTAATTCAAAACCAACTAGCTAAAGATTTAAAAAGTGAAAATCCTTCTTTATTAGCAAAGTGGTTACCATCATGCCGAACCCATAAGAAAAATAACCCATTAGCTAAAAAATTATGTAAGCTATTAAACATATCCGAAAAAGAATATCGTAAAAAACTATCCTACTTAAGAACAAAAATAAATATAGTAGAAAAAAACTTATCAACAAAAGAATATGATAAAATAGCTTTTGAAAAAGTCCCAGCAAAAGCAATGCTAAAATACCGAAAAGCATTCGAAGAAAATACAAAAGACAAATATCAAGAATACATAAATCTAGTGAAAAATAATAAAAGAAAAATGAATACAACAGGACTATTCGCGTATGAAATTATAAATAAAATACTATTTCAACAAATAGAAAATACAGAAATATTAGACTTAATGTGGGAGAATCAAAAAGAAATTCCAAATATTCAAAATCAAAACATTTTAGTCATGGCAGATACTTCAGGTTCAATGCTAGCAAACAATCAAATTCCCTTATCCACATCCATCGGACTAGCAATTTACTTTGCGGAAAGAAACAAAGGAGCATTTAAAAACCACTTTTTAACATTTTCAGATAGCCCTACTATACAAGAGATTAAAGGGAAAACGATTGCAGAAAAAGTAAACAACATGGAAGAAATAGATACTTTTAGTACCGATATTGATATAGCCTTGGAATTACTTTTAAAAACTGCTGTAAAAAAAGAACTAATTCAAAGTGATCTACCAGATAAAATCCTAATCATTTCTGACATGGAATTTGATAGAGGAATATTTTCCACGGACACGACAAACTTTGATGGATGGAAAAGTGCTTTTGAAAATCAAGGTTATCAACTTCCTAAAATTATTTTTTGGAATGTTGCTGGTATAACAAGAGGATTACCAATTACAAAATTTTCTGAAAACGTATCCATCGTAAGTGGATTTTCCCAAAACATTTTAGAAAACATACTAACAATCAATGCAAATACTCCATTGGAAATGATGAAAGAAACATTAAAACCATACATAAAACAATTAGAGAAGTAAATGCTTCTTTTTTTTTGAAAAAATAAAAAAACATGTGTTACAATAGAAATATAAGAAAGGGCGAGAATATGAATAATGAATTAAAAAATACATTACAAGAAATGAAAAAGAAAATAACGGATATTAGGAGGTCTCTTTGACTTAGAAAACAAAAAAGCCAAAATAAAATCTTTAGAAGAACTAACATTAAAGCCAAATTTTTGGGAAGATATTGAAAAATCAAACGAAATAAATAAAGAATTAACCGCATTAAAGAAAGTTGTCAACACGACAGAAAAAATAGAAAAAGAAATAGATGATAACTTAGAACTATGCGAATTATTAGAAGAGAGTGAGTTATCCACATTATCTTTAGAAGAATTAAAAAAGGAATTAGAAACATTAGAAATTAATACACTTTTAAATGGTCCTTATGATTCCTTAAACTGTTATTTAGAAATACATCCAGGAGCAGGGGGAACAGAATCTTGTGACTGGGCAAATATGCTCCTTCGAATGTACAAAATGTTTTGTGATAAATATGACTACACATTGGAAGTAATCGAAGAACAAAAGGGAGAAGAAGCAGGCATTAAAAGTGCAACAATACTAATAAAAGGAAATTATCCTTATGGTTATTTAAAAAATGAAAAAGGAGTACATCGCCTTGTTAGAATATCACCCTTTGATGCAGGTGCGAGAAGACATACATCCTTTGCTTCAGTTTCTATCACTCCCGAATATAGTAAAGAAATAGAAATCAATATAGATGAAAACGATTTAAAAATTGATGTATATCATTCCAGCGGAGCAGGTGGCCAATCAGTAAATACCTCAAACTCAGCAGTTCGTATCACTCATATTCCATCCAAAATAGTCGTAACCTGTCAGACAGAGAGAAGTCAATTAAAAAATAAAGAACAAGCAATGAAATTATTAAAAAATAAACTCTATCAATTAGAACAAGAAAAAAAATTAAAAGAACAACAAGAACTAAAAGGAGAATTAACCGATATTAATTTTGGAAGTCAAATAAGAAACTACGTTTTAGAACCTTATAAATTAATCAAAGATTTAAGAAGTGGTTATGAAACAAGTAATGTGGATAAAGTTTTAAATGGAGAAATTATGCCAATATTAGAATCATTATTAAAAGGGATGAAATAAATGAAAAGAAAAATAAAAGAATATTTTTTAGTAATTATAGGTTTACTCATCGTTGCATTTACCTATGATTTATTTCTTTCACCAAATGAACTTGCCGCGGGAGGAGTAGGTGGACTTGCCATTATCATCAAAAAAATATTTGGAATAGAAGAAAGTTTATTTATCTTTCTTATCAATATCTTTTTAATTCTATTAAGTTATCTTTGTTTAGGAAAAGAAAAAACTAAAAATACAATATTAGGCTCTATCCTTCTTCCTATTTTTATTCGTTTATTTAAAAATGCACCCCTTTGGTTTCCTATGACAATTGATCCTGTATTAGTCGCGGTGATTGGTGGATTTTTAAGTGGTTTTGGCTATGGACTGATATTTCGTTGTAACTTTACAACAGGAGGAACAGATATACTAAATCAAATGATGGAAAAATATGCAAAAGTACCCATGGCCAAATCAATTATGTATGTAGATGGTTGCATCGTTCTTTTAGATTGTGTAGTATTTGGTTTTACAAGTATGCTTTATGCTTTAATTGCCCTTTACTTAATAAGTACCATATCCAATCA
>CANPWX010000104.1 GCA_947585065.1 uncultured Bacilli bacterium
TTAGATGGGATTAAAGGTATTGGAACACAGAGAAAAAAAGATTTAATTAAAAAGTTTGGAAGTGTTACAAAAATGGAGAATGCAAGTTTAGAAGAACTTGCCACGGTTATACCATTAGAGGTTGCTAAAACATTACAAAGTTATTTAAAATCGAGAAAAGAAAGGAAAAATGATTTTAATGAAAAAATATGATTATTTGATTGTAGGAGCTGGGTTATTCGGAGCTGTATTTGCCTATGAAATGCAAAAAAGAGGAAAAAAATGTATGGTAGTTGATCGAAGAGATCATAAAGGAGGAAATATTTATTGTGAAGATATTCATGGTATTCCTACTCACCGATATGGTGCACATATTTTCATACAAATAATAAAGAAATATGGGATTACATCAATCAATTTTGTGAAATGAATAATTATATAAATTCACCAATTGCAAACTATAAAGGAACATTATATAATCTACCATTTAATATGAATACTTTCACAAAGCTTTGGGATGATGTAATTACTCCTAGTGATGCTTTACAAAAAATTGAAAGTCAAAAGAAAATTACACAAGAAAGTCCGAAAAATTTAGAAGAACAAGCCATTTCTTTAGTAGGTACAGATATTTATGAAAAATTAGTAAAGGGATATACAGAGAAACAATGGGGAAGAGATGCTAAGGATTTACCAAGTTTTATTATAAAAAGACTTCCAGTTCGATTTACATTTAATAATAATTACTTTAATGATCGATATCAGGGAATACCTATAGGAGGATATAATGTGATTATTGATAAAATGTTAGAAAATGTGGAAGTAAAATTAAATACGGATTATTTAAAAGAAAAAGAAAAATTAGATAAAATAGCAGATGTGATATTATTCACGGGAATGATTGATGAATATTATAATTATTCTTTAGGCCACTTAGAGTATCGTAGTTTAAAGTTTGAAACTCAATATTTTCCAGAAATAGACAATTATCAAGGAAATGCTGTAGTAAATTATACAGATAGAGAAACACCGTATACAAGGATTATGGAACATAAACATTTTGATTTTTTAGATACAAAAGGAACGGTAATTACGAAGGAATATCCATGTCAATGGGAACCCGGAATGGAAGCATATTATCCAATGAATGATGAAAAAAATAATCAGTTATATGAAAAGTATAGAGAACTTGCACAGAAAGAAAAAAATGTTTTATTTGGTGGTAGATTAGGTAATTATAAATATTATGATATGGATAAAATAGTGGAAGAAGCCTTAAAGTTGGTAGAAAAATTAGAAAAATAATTAACAAAGTTTTAGAAAATTGATGATGATTACAATTATTGGATCAAAAATATTTTTATTAGTCAAAAATGTAAAATTGCTGTAAATTTACATTTTTAGAGAAAATATTGAATTTAGGGTTGAATTACAGCATAACAAATGCTAAAATTAGAACAGACAAGAAATAAAGGGTGGTATTATGGAAAGCGATGAGTTAGTTATGGTTATGAAAAAATCGCCTCTAAAAAAACGTTATTTTTATTTTGGATGTAAAAGAGTTTTTGATATATTATGTAGTGTGGTAGGAATTATTTTTTTAATTCCCATTTGTTTGTGCGTAAAAATTGCTTATATGTGTACTGGAGATTTTCATGGAATTTTTTATAAACAAATAAGATTAGGAAAAAATGGCAAAAAAATATGGATATATAAACTAAGAACAATGGTTCCAAATGCAGAAGAGATATTACAAAATTGGTTAAATCATAATCCAGAAAAAAGAGAAGAGTATTTAAAAGATAGAAAAATTGACAATGATCCAAGAATCACAAAAATAGGAAATTTCTTAAGAAAAACATCTCTTGATGAATTTCCACAATTTATAAATATTTTTAAAGGAGATATGTCTTTGATAGGTCCTAGACCAGTGGTACCTGATGAAGTAAAAATGTATAAAAAGAATCGAAAAAAATTTTTAAGTATGCGTCCTGGTCTTACTGGATATTGGGCAAGTAATGGTCGAAGTAACATTTCTTATGATGAAAGAATAAAAATGGAATTATATTATATTGATCATTGTGGTTTTTTACTTGATTTACAAATAATTTTTGATACTTTTTTTGCAGTAATTAAAAAGGATGGTGCAAAGTAATGAAAAAAATTATATTACTAGGCCTCCTTCCTTTTTTATGTATTGGATGTGGAAAAAAAGAAGAAATAGTAGAAGAGGCTCCACAAGAGGAAATAAAAGAAGAAATTGTAGTAGATAATACTGTAGATATCATAGATATTACTTCAAATACAAGGCCTTATGCAGTCGTGGTAAATAATTCGACTGCTGCTGTAAAAGTACAAACTGGACTTCAAGATGCTTATATGGTATATGAAATTCCTGTGGAGGGAGGACTTACAAGGCTTCTTGCTTTTTATAAAGATATAGAGGATTTGAAAATTGGTACCATTCGAAGTGCTAGACATAATTTTTTAGATTATGCGTTTGAACAGGATGCTATCTTTGTTTGTTATGGATGGAGCCATTATGCAGAAGATGATATGAAATCTACTGGCATTAATTATGAAAATGGCGTGGTTCATTCGGCTCCCTTTTGGAGAGAAAATCCAGAAAACTTAGCTTCTGAACATACAGCTTATACAAGTATTTCGAGGATAAAAGATTTTGCTTTGAAAAGAAATTTTTCATCTACTACCGATAAAGGGTTAATTTTATCTTATGATCCAAGTGATATCGATTTAAAAATTAGTGAGGGTAGTGTCATAGCTAATAAAGTATTTATTCCTTCTAATGGTTCTTCTAATACTACCTATCAATATGATGAAGAAAGAAAAGTTTATCAGAGATTTGTAAATGGAAGTGCTAATATAGACTATGAAACAAAAGAACAATATACTACTAAAAATATTATTGTTCAAAAGATAAATACCAAAATGGCAAGTGATAATTATTATTGGGATTTAGAAACTGTTGGAAGTGGAAATGGTTATTATATTACCAATGGTTATGCTGTTCCTATTCGATGGAGTAAGAATAGTCGAACTGAAAAAACAATTTATACTTATTTAGATGGTAGAGAAGTCACACTTAGTGATGGAAATACATTTATTCAACTTCAATCCAATAATCAAAAATTAACAATAGAATAGAGGGAATTATGAAAATTGATATAATATGTCCTTTATATAATGCTGCAGATTATATAGTTTGTTTAAATGAATCTTTAAAAATGCAAAAAAAAGTAAAAATAAATAGAATTCATTATATTTTAACAGAAAGTACAGATGACAGTGAAGAAATACTGAAACAAAATCATATCGAATATACTAAAATTAAAAGAAATGAGTTTTCTCATAGTTTGACAAGAGAAAAAGCTGCTATGAATAGTGATTCGGATATTCTTTGTTTTATTACTCAAGATATTGTAATTGAAGATGATTTATGGCTTTATTATTTAACTAAAAATATTGGAAAAAATAATTGTGCTGCGGCTTTTTCAAGACAAATTTCTAAATTTAATAATATTGAAAAATATACTAGAGAAAAAAATTATCCTGAAAAATCTAGGGTGGTATCTAAAAAAGATATTGATACTTTAGGGCTTAATACTTTTTTCTTTAGTGATGCTTCTAGTGCAATAAAAACTAGTATTTTTAAAGAATTAAATGGTTATGATGGGAAAAAATTGCCTATTAGTGAAGATATGTATATTGCTTATAAAATTATTATGGCAGGTTATAGTATTCGTTATGAATATGAATCTATTGTATATCATTCTCATAATTTTAAATTAAAAGAATTATATAATCGTTATAAATTAACTGGTAAATTTTTTAAAGAAAATAGTTATTTAGATCAATATGGTACAACAAAAGCAGGTGGAGGACTTGCTAAATATATATTAAAAAGAGCTTTACAAGAAAGAAATTTTAAAGTATTATTAAGATATCCAGTAGATATGGCAGCTAGACTGATTGGTATGAAAGTAGGAAAAAGAGATGGGGAAGGGAAACGAACTAATTAGTGTTATTGTTCCAGTTTATAATGTT
>CANPWX010000105.1 GCA_947585065.1 uncultured Bacilli bacterium
GCAAGATTTACTAAATTATTGGAATAAAGTCGTGGTGAATGGAGAAAGTATAAAATATATTTTAAATGCTAATAGATGGCTAATGATGGCAGATGTAATAATAAATATTGACAATCATTTTTTATTCATGATATACTGCAACTGATGGAGGTTAAATTATTGCTGTTTAAAAAATTTAAATGAATCATATTTTTCTTTAAAAGATATGATACAATTATTGTACAAGGAGGTATGGGAAATGGAAAATAACGAAAAAAATTATCAATATTTTAAAAATGAAGAAAAAAATTTAAAGCAAAAATATTCTGATGAATTTGTGGTTATTTATGATGAAAAAGTTGTGTTTCATCATAAAAATTTAGATAAAGCAATTGAATATGCGAGACAACTTGAAGCTGGAAAATATATTATACAAAGATGTGAAACAAATGAAACAGACAATGTTCAAATGTTTCATACTAGGGTTACATTTTAATGCGTAATTTTACTGCATTTACAAAAGAAGAAAAGGGAATAATTAAATGTATTAAAAACTCAAGTTGCCATTGTTATAGATAAAAAAATAAATCCAAATTATACAAGAATAAAAGACTCATATACAGCAATATGGGATACTGGTGCGACAAATACAGTCATATCAGAAGAATTAGCACATGAATTAAATTTAACCCCTATTGGAAAAGCAAGTGTTAGTACGGCTGGTGGGATCATTGAAGTAAATAAATATATTTTAGATTTAAAATTGCCAAATAATTTACAAATTCAAAATGTTATGGTAACTGCTGGCAAACTTAACGGTACAGATTTTTTAATCGGAATGGATATTATTACTTTGGGAGATTTCTCGGTAACTAACTTAAATGAAAAAACAACATTCTCATTTAGATATCCTTCTTGTGAAACAATTAACTATGTTAAGCAAGCTAAAGAACTACAACGTAAAGATTTGCAAAAGCAATTGAAACAATTGGAAGAAAAAATAAAAAAAGGTGGAAAATGCCCTTGTGGTAGTGGAAGACAGTATAGATATTGCCATGGAAAAATACAAATTAAACAAATAAAGGAAGAGTTAGAGAAAGTTGAAGTTTAGTAAAATAATATAGTTGTTATGGCTATATTAATTTTTATGTAACAATCGAAAAATAACTACTATAAAAGTTCTAAATTTAATATTTGTTCAAAGTATAAAGAAGAATGATCCTCAAAAAAAATTCGCATATTATTTTCAATAGTAATAATTTTTCCGGTTTTAATATATTCTTGACCATTATAGTAAAATAAAACTTTAACACGGGCTCTTGTATGGATTGCTTCTAATAAAATTTTACTTAAACAATCCAATTCATCTTCACTTAAAGTTGGTTTTTGATGAATATTTTTTTTAGTTTCAATTTCTGAAATAATTTCCTTTGAATGAAAAATAGATTCAAAAGGCATCCAACGAATTTGATTACGTTTATTCATGATGGCCTCCTAATTTTTCATTTTGGCTTCGAATAGTCGAATAAGAAAGCAAACTGGTAGCATAAAGTAAACTATTTTTTCCAAATTTTTCAGAAAGAGCATCCACTACTTGAACCATTTTTTCATCTTTTTCTTTTTGTTCTAAGGATTCAAATAAATTAAGTTGAATCCCTTGCTTTTTTACAAGTCCTCCTAACGAAATATGAATTTTTCTTACGGGGGCATCTTCATAAAATTCTTCAAATAAAGTGACACAGTAAGGATAAAAATCACTTGCTAAATCAGAACTGGTTTCCAAAGTAGTAGAATGATAAAATCCTCCCCCAATAACTTTAGAATAACTAAGTCCAAAACCTATATGAGTAGCCTCTACCTGAGCATTTCGAAGCCTTTTACATAACACTTCTAGCATCTCTTTGATCAGTAATAAAATTTCATCTCCATAATAATCTCGCATTAAAACTTGACTATGACTGAGTGATTTTTCTTTTGCTTGTTTAAAATTTTTAATCACTGCATCATCAATTCCATTCGCATGATCCCACAATTCATATCCTAAAATACCAAATTTTTGTTTTAAATAATAGGGATCTTTTTTAGCAAGATCTTCTAAAGTAAAAATTCCAAGATTATGAAGCCGTTTTTCCATACGAGAGCCTATTCCCCAAATTTTAGAGAGAGGAGTAATAGTCCAAAGTTTAGTAGGTACATCATCATAAGTCCATTGAGCAATTCCATTTTTATATTTTTTAGCCTCTGTATCCATCGCTACTTTTGCAAGAAAAAGATTAGGACCAATTCCACAAGTCGCGGTAAGTCCAGTTTTCTTTTCGATAGTTTCTAAAATTTTTTGGGCCAAACATTCCACACTCATTTTATAATAAGATAAATAATCCGTAACATCTAAAAAACACTCATCAATTGAATAGATATGTAAATCCTCAACACTGACAAAATCCAAATAAATTTGAACGACCTTTTTACTCATTTCTACATATCGTTTCATTCTTGGATTGACGATTTGATAAGAAATATTTTTAGGAATTTCATATAACCTAGTCCGACCTTTAATTCCTAGATTTTTTAAATAAGGAGTTACAGCCAAAGTAATCGCTCCATTTCCTTGATGAGAATTCGCGACAACAAGAGGGGTTAAAAAAGGATTTAAATGCCGATCGACACATTCTACAGAAGCAAAAAAACTTTTTAAATCAATACATAAAATATTTCGAAAAATTTTTTCCATAAAAAACTCCATTCTTAAACATTTGTTCGCATTCATTGTATCAAAATGTTGGATAAAATACAATTGGTAGATTATGGAAAATATGTTATACTAGAAAAAAGAAAGAGGAAAAAAATGAACTTAAATCGACAGAACTGGACGAAAGAAGATTATGAAGAATATCTTATCTATTTAAAAGAGAAAAAAGAAGAAGAATATGCCAAATTTCAAAAAAAAATAATTTCAACAAAATATGAAATATTGGGAATAAGAGTTCCCATTCAAAGAAAAATTGCCAAAGAAATAAATAGAGGAAATGCAATTTCTTTTTTACAATTATGTCAAAACAACTATTATGAAGAAATAAACATTCAAGGATTTGTAATCGCAGGTTTAAAAGAAGAAAAAAATTGGGAAAGCTATTTTGATTCTTTTTTATTAAAGATTGATAACTGGGCAATTTGTGATAGCTTTTGTGCATCCGTAAAAAGGGTTGCCCAATCCAAAGAATATTATTGGAACAAAATTCAAAAATTAATAAAAAGCCCTCATCCTTTTGTGATGAGAGTAGGACTTGTCTTATTACTTTATAATTATGTGGAGCAAGAATATATAGGTTCTATTATTTCTAATGTTTTTAAAATTCAATCGGAAGAATATTATGTTAATATGGCTATTGCGTGGCTTATGGCTGAGATGTATATTAAGTATCCTAAGGATATCTATCCAGTTTTAAAAGAAAAAAAATTAAATTCTTTTATTCAAAATAAAACGATTAGTAAGATTTGTGATTCTTACCGCGTTTCCAAAGAAGACAAAGAACGGTTAAAATTATTAAAAAAATAATCTTTTCAATACATTGATTTGACACTTTTTTGACTTGAAAAACTTTACGTAATCTTTTGTTTTATGCTATACTTGACTAAGGTGAGTGAACATGGCAAATAATACTTATGATGAAAGTTCTATTAAAATATTAGAGGGCTTAGAAGCTGTAAGAAAACGTCCTGGAATGTATATCGGTTCTACGGATAAAAGAGGTATGCATCATTTAGTTTGGGAGATTGTGGATAATGCAATCGATGAAATCATTAATGGATATGGAGATTATATTAAAATTTTACTTCATAAAGATGGTTCCATCACTATTGCGGACAATGGGCGTGGAGTTCCGATTGGAATGCATGAGAGCGGTAAAAGTACTCCAGAAGTTGTTTATACCGTTTTGCATGCTGGTGGAAAGTTTGAAAATACAGGATATAAAGTTTCTGGTGGACTTCATGGTGTCGGTGCTAGTGTGGTAAATGCTCTTTCTTCTTGGATGAATGTAGTCAT
>CANPWX010000106.1 GCA_947585065.1 uncultured Bacilli bacterium
TTCTCCCGCTACAGCTTTAGCAAGTAAAGTTTTACCAGTACCGGGAGGCCCAACTAACAAAACACCTTTTGGAATTCGAGCCCCCAATTTTTGAAATTTCTTTGGATTTTTAAGGAAATCAATCAACTCAGAAACTTCTTCTTTTTCTTCTTTTAATCCTGCAACATCTTTAAATCTTACTTTACCACCATCACTAGATAACTTCGCGCGACTTTTTCCAAAATCCATACTTCCTTTATTAGAATTAGCCATCTTCATAAAAATAACATAAGTAGCAACAACTAAAATAACTAAAGGCAAAATATTAACAATAATATAGAAAATAGAAATACTTCCTGGATCAGGTTTCGTTTCATAAACTTTTAAATTATTACTTTCAGCATATTTCACAATACTATCCATTTCAGCTTCCACAACAGTAGCCTTAAAAATTTCATTTTCTTTATAACTAGATAACTTACCTTCTATATAGAAAACACTTTCTTCCCCACTAGGAGTAATAGTAATTTCAGTAACATTTTTATTTTGCATTTCTGTTATTAATTCACCAGTAGAGATTTTATTTGTTATTGTATGTCCTAAATTTAATACCGAAAACACAATAAACATAATCACGATAATTAACATATACGGAAATAAGTTTTTCATTGCATTTTGATTTTTTCTTTTCATAAATATTATCCTTCCTTTTTTATATACTTGTATATTATATCATAGTTTTCTGATTTTTCTAAATCATATTTCGATTTTTTAATACCTAATACCCACAATACAGTACCACTAGCATCTACCAAAATAGGTATTTCATCTTTTTCATCAGTATCTATATGAGAATCAATAAGAATATCTTTAACTTTTTTAGATCCTTTTAAGTTTTTCACTTCCATTTTCATTCCATTTTGTCTAGTCATCAAATAAAGAGGCAATACGACATCTTTAGAATTTAAATGAATCTCATAATTACTTTTCATCTCATAATGATTTAATTTCTTTACTTGATTACCATTTGGTAATATCACATCATCCTGTAATTCAATTTTATATTCCACTTTCTCTTTTTTATCTTGTAACCAAATATATTTTTTATTCTTTTTTAATTCTTTCTTTTTAGGAAAATTCATACAATCTGTACTTTTAGGATTCAAAATAAAAGACATTGCTAAATTTAAATGTTTATCAGTAAGAACTTTTAAATCTTGATCATAGTTTTCTTTAAAATAGATTTTTAATATTTCTTTTTGTTCAAAAGAAAAACAATTTAAGAATTCTTCTTTTTTAATTTTATTTTTTTCAATCAATTGCTCTTTATCCAACTTACTATGAATATATTGATCACTTTCTAATAAAGTATTAGAAAACTTCAAAAATTTTTTTACATAATCTCCATCTTCTTTCATTAAAAAAGGTAAAATATTATGTCGAATACGATTTCTTAAATAATTATCAGAATTATTAGTCTCATCTAAAACATAAGGAATAGATTGACAAGTTACATAATCTAAAATATCTTTTTTAGAAACACAAAGTAACGGTCGAATAATATTAACATCATCCCAAATGCTTTGTCTTTCAATACCAGCATATCCTTTTAATGTACTCCCTCTTAAAATTCTCATAAAAATTGTTTCAACTAAATCATCCCCATGATGTGCAGTTAATAAATAGTTTGCATGATGACTTTTTACAACTTTTTTTAAAAATTGATAACGTTTTTCCCTTCCTTCCTCTTCTGTAAATTTTCCATTTTTATATTTTTCTATTGTATAGTATTCACAAGGAACAGAAATTTCTTCTAAATAATTTTTCACAAATGATTCTTCTTTTTGATTATTCTTCCTAGTATTATGATTTACATGTGCACACAAAATAGAAATATTAATTTCTTTCTTAACTTCAAGTAACAAATGAAGTAAACACATAGAATCAGGTCCACCAGAAAGTGCCAAAACAACAGAATCATTTTCTTTTAAAATATTTTTTAAAAAACTAATTGCTTCTTTCATAAATCACCCTTAAAAACAAGAATATTTTAACGTATTCTGATATCTTTTTCAAGTACTTTTTAGCACTTTCCTACTTTGAGTGTTAATTTTTTGAAATAATAGGTTCTAAATAGAAAAAAAGAAGAATTTTTTAACCCTTCTATTGTATTTTCTCAATTTCTTCAATACTTAAATTTGTTATTTTAGAAATATAATCAACACTTGCTCCATCTCTTAACATATTTTTAGCAATTTCTATATTTCTGTCATCAACACCTTCACCATATCCCATAATTCGTGCATTATCATACATATTATTACTTTTCAAAAACTTTCTATTATTATAAAATCTTGTCCCTTTATCTGCTATTATCATTAATTCTTCACTCTCCCTTGCTATCTGTCTTCTTTTCTTTTTTGATGTCTCTCCTATAATCTGTAAATGTCTTAATAATAAATTATTTTCACCTTCATAATATCTTATTTCCTTTGCTTTGTCAATATCTAGTATATAAACATCTATATTACTAGGTAACTTCTTATATTCTGGTCCTTCCGATTTATAATTATATTTTTGAAACCAGGACTTACTTAATCCTAAGGAAGGGCTGATATTCTTTGCTAGAATAATTCCTATGATCTTTGGAGCATCTTTATATTCTTTTTTCTGATCCAAATCTTCTGCATCTATACTCGATAAATATTTTAAATCCTTCCTTAAACTAGATAAATTGAGAGATGTTTGAGCTTCTAAAGATATTATATACTTTTTCGTATACACCAAGATATCTCCTCTTTTTTCTTTTTCTTTCCATCGATTCTTTTTAAAGATATATTCTATTTGAGCATTGATTTCTTTTAAACATTCTTCTTCTTTGATATATTCGAAGAATCCTTTTAAGAAAGATTTTAAAGATTTTTCTTCACGATAAATATATTTAAATAAAACATCGGTTAAAATTGAGTTTTGACTAGTATTTTTCATAGTCCTTCACCTCAAGAGATTATTTTGACACAAATTGGTAATAAATGGCAAGAGAAGATTTTGACAGGCATTGTCGGTTTTTGTCGAACAATATCGAAAGATTAGAAAAATCTCCTAATTTTTAAACCTATGATTTTAGATCTATCCATCAAAAAAATTCTAATAAGTTATTTTTTAAATCACACAACTCACTAGAATTTTTCTTTCTTATTTTTAAATTTCTCCTAATTCTTTTAAAACATTATATAAAGTGTTTTCATCCCAGATAGTAATACCAAATTCCCTTGCTTTTGTTTCTTTACTTCCAGCTTTCTCACCAACGATAACTACATCCGTTTTAGAAGAAACACTTCCACTTGCTTGACCACCATAAGATTCAATAATTCTTTCAATTTCATCTCTACCCATAAAAGAAATAGTCCCTGTCACAACAAACCGTTTTCCAGTAAAAGTATCACTACTCTTAAGCTCTTCTCCTAAAAAAGTTGTATTAACTCCTAAATCTTTTAAATTGCAAATAAGTTCCTGGTTATCCACATTTTCAAAATAAGAAACAATATTCTCAGCTAAAACAGGACCAATATCCTTTATTTCTAATAAATCTTCTTTTGTTTTCAAAGATAAATTATCAATGGTTTTATAAGTTCTTGCCAAAAGCAAAGCGGTTTTATCACCAATTCCCCCAATACCAAGACCAAATAACAACCTTTCCAAACTATTATGTTTACTTTCCTCAATAGCATTTAACAAGTTATCCACACTTTTGTTTCCATATCCCTCTAACTCTACTAAATCGGATTTATGCTGATCTAAATGATAAATATCTGGAATCGTTTTAATAAAACCAAGATTAAAAAAGTCTTCCATAATTTTTTCACCAAAACCATCAATATTCATTGCATGTCTTGAAACAAAGTGAATAAGTCCTTCAATATGTCTAGCAGGACAAGTTGGATTCATACAAAAATGATCGACCTGTCCTTTTTTCTTCTCTAGTACACTTCCACATATTGGACAATTCTTTATCATTTCAAAAT
>CANPWX010000107.1 GCA_947585065.1 uncultured Bacilli bacterium
ATAATGAAGAAGAGGCACTTCCTAAATTTTATCCAGAGTTGTGTCAAGTGATTGATTCGATGGAGTATGAATTTGAAATTGTTTTAGTAAATGATGGAAGTAAAGATAAAACTTTAGAAGTGATGAAAGATTTAGCGAAAAAAGATCCCCGTGTATTTTATGTTTCATTTTCCAGAAATTTTGGAAAAGAAGCAGCGATGTTAGCAGGACTAGAAGAGTCAAAGGGAGATTATGTAACGATTATGGATGCGGATTTACAAGATCCTCCATCTCTTCTTCCAGAAATGGTAAAATGGATCCAAAAGGGTTATGATTGTGTAGGAACAAGAAGAGTTACTAGAAAAGGAGAACCTGTTATTCGTAGTTTCTTTGCTCGTATGTTTTATAAATTAATTAATAAAATGAGTTCTTTTGAAATGGTGGATGGAGCAAGAGACTACCGATTAATGACAAGACAAATGGTAAATTCCATATTAGAATGTCAAGAATATAATCGTTATTCCAAAGGACTATGGAGTTTTGTTGGCTATAATACCAAATGGCTTGAATTTGAGAATGTCAAAAGAATTGCCGGAGAAACCAAATGGTCTTTTTGGAAATTATTTCGATATGCCATTGAAGGAATCGTCGCGTTTACAACCCTTCCTTTAACGATATCTGCCTTTTTAGGAATCTTCTTTTGTCTTATTGCTTTTCTATTTATTATAGTGATCATTTTAAAAACTGTGATATGGGGAGATCCTGTAAGTGGTTGGCCATCCCTTGCTTGTATTATTATTTTTGTGAGTGGTTTACAGCTCTTCTTTTTAGGAGTATTTGGTGAGTATTTAGCAAAAACCTATTTAGAAACTAAAAAAAGACCAATTTATATTATTAAAGAAACCAATAGAGGGAGTAAAAAATGAAAGAAGTATTATATGTTGTAATACCATGTTATAACGAAGAAGAAGTTATTTTAGAAACTGCCAAAGAATTAAAAGAAAAAATGAATACATTGATAAAAAAAGAAAAAATATCTGATCAAAGCAAAGTGTTATTTGTAAATGATGGTAGTAAAGATCATACATGGGATCTCATTTTAAAACTCCACCAAGAAGATACCCTTTTCACAGGGATTTGTTTGTCTCGTAATCGAGGACATCAAAACGCCTTATTAGGAGGCCTTATGACTGCGAGACAATATGCCGATTTCGTGATTTCTATGGATTGTGATTTACAAGATGATATTGATATTATGGAACAAATGATAGAGGAATATCATAAAGGAAACGATATTGTTTATGGAGTTCGAAAAGAAAGAAAAACAGATACCTTTTTTAAACGAAAAAGTGCAGAGATGTTTTACCATATCATGAAATTTTTAGGAGTGGATATTATCTTTAATCATGCGGATTATAGGCTTACTAGTAAAAGAGTATTGAATGCCTTAGAACAATTTCCAGAAGTCAATTTATTTTTAAGAGGTATTTTTCCACTTATTGGGTATTCTTATTCCATCGTGAAATATGATCGAAAGAAAAGATTTGCAGGAGAAAGTAAATATCCTCTTTCTAAAATGCTTTCATTTGCTTGGGATGGGATAACTTCTTTCAGTGTAAAACCAATTCGATTGATTTTAAATTTGGGTATTCTTATTTTTGGAATTAGCTTTTTTGTCACTCTTTATTGTATTTTTCAAAAAATCTTTGGTTATACAGTAGATGGTTGGACATTCCTTGCTTGTTCTATCTGGATGATGGGTGGTATTCAAATGCTAAGTATTGGTGTAATAGGGGAATATATTGGAAAAATTTATAAAGAAACGAAAAAAAGGCCAAGATATATCATTGCCCGTAATTTGTTGGAGGAAGTATGATTGTATTTCAAATAATAAGTATTCTTTTCGTAGGTATTTTACTATTTTTCTTTCGGAAAAAAGAAGAAATGGAAAACGTGTCCTTTTTGTCCTATTTACTTTTATCCTCTTTTTTCTTTTTTTCTATCGCTTGGGAGAGATTCCTTATGGCATCCATGTAGATGAAGCAGGAATGGCTTATGATGCGTATTCTTTAAAAAATTTTGGAGTAGATCGTTATCTAGCAATAAATCCTGTCTATTTTATTAATTTTGGAGGCGGACAAAACGCTTTATATACTTATTTAACGAGTATAGTTTTGCATTTTTTACCGTTTTCTTCTTTTTCCATACGCTTGCCTGCCGTAATTTTATCCCTTCTTTCTATTTTTGTCTTTTCTTATTTTTTAAAAAAAGAAAAAGGAGAACTATCTTCCCTTATTAGTTTATTTCTTTTTTGTGTTTTACCATTTTCCATTATGCACTCCAGATGGGGATTAGAATCTTATTTATTTTTTCCAATGCTTTTATTGTCTATCTGTTTTTATCTATGGGCATTTCAAAAAAAGAAAATTTTTTACTTTATTTTTTCCGGAATTTTATTTGGACTTACTTTATACACCTATGCCATTTCCTATCTTATCATTCCTTTATTTTTAGGAATTACCCTAGTATACGGACTTTGGAAAAAGAAAGTAAAGTGGACACACGTGATCGCGTTATCCATACCATTATTTTTCCTTGCTTTACCTTTAATGCTTATGCTCGCGGTGAATAAACATATTATCAGTGAAATTCGACTTCCTTTTTTATCCATTCAAGAAATGTGGTGGTATCGAGGAGGAGAATTTTCTCTGAAAAATATTTTTCATAACTTGAATATTTTTTCTATTTTATTTTGGAAAGATGGACTCATTTACAATAGTTTTCCAACTTATGGTACTCTTTATGGAGTGAGTATAGTTTTTTTTGTTTATGGAATGTATTTAGTTTTAAAAAAATGTTTTCAAAAGTCTTCTACTTTAACCGAACAATTTTTTCTAGTCTTATTTATAGTAATATTTTTAGTAGTAATGACTTTAGACGGTCCAAATATTAACCGTGCGAATGCCATTTATGTACCGATTATTTATTTTATTGTTGTTGGGATAAATTCTTTTATTCATAAAAATAAATTCTTTGGTATGATGGTATGTATCATCTATTCTATTTTGTTTTCTTCCTTTATTTCTTATTATTTTCAAGAATATCCAAAAGAATATACAAACAACTTTTTCTTTGTTTCGCATGAAGAGTTGAAAGAAGCTCTTTCCTTTGCGAAAGAGAAAACAGAAGGTGTGATCTATGTGATTGATGAAAGTTACAATCAACCTTATATTTATACTATTTTAATGGAACAGATGTCTCCTTATGAATTTCATAAAACTTCGGAAATAAAAGGGGATGCAGTTACCAAAGTCGGAAGATATGAATTTATTTTACCAGAAAATTTAAACTCCATCACGGCAATTTTCTTAAAGCCTCATTTAGTTCCGGAAGAAATGAAAGAGGGAAGTTATGAAGTTAGAGACTTTGGAGGGATTGTTGTTTATTCTCCTTCTTTGTGATACTATTATTATAAGGTAGGGTGATAAAATGGCAAAAAGAAAGAAAAAAGAAAATACCACATTAAATGCTATACTTATTTTCTTAATTTTATTTTTAGTTTTTACAGCAAAAGATGATTTCTTTACCTTTTTAGAAAATCATTTTACAAAAAGTTATGCAGTAGAAGAGGTTCCACTTTATACTGGAAGTGCCTATGTGATGATTAATGAAAATAAACCGAATTTTAAAGAAGAGGAAATTACAACAACTTCTTTTGAGTCTTATAGTGAGCTAGATGTTTTAGGAAGATGTGGAGTTGCGATGGCAAGTATTGGAGTGGATATCATGCCAACAGAGGAAAGAGGAAGTATAGGTATGGTAAAACCGAGTGGATGGCATACCATACGTTATGAAAACGTGGATGGAAAATATTTATATAACCGTTGTCATTTAATCGGATATCAATTAAGTGGAGAAAATGCCAATGAAAAAAATTTAATTACTTGTACAAGACAAATGAATACAGGAGCAATGCT
>CANPWX010000108.1 GCA_947585065.1 uncultured Bacilli bacterium
TAAAATATTTTTGCTACTTGAATTACATCATTACCTAGATAAATATTATCTATTGCTTCATTTAATATTTTTTTACATGACTGTAATGAACGATATAAATCTACAATACCGGCCTGTTTATCCCAGTTTGCATTTTCAATTTCCATAACATCTAAATTTACTTCATATTTTGAAAATTTATTATAATAAAGACTAGTTAATTCTTCTTGCTTTTCTTTCATAAATCGTGGAAATGGAATAGATAATATATTATTTAGCTTTAATTCTTTCATTTTAGAGCCCATTGATAAATTTGCACAATATTTTCTATACATCTTAGAATTCATTAAACAAGACAAATATATTAAGTCATTATCATTCATGTTGTATACTTTATATATACCTTGATTATGCTGTGCTTTTCCGAGTAATTCATAATCATAATATG
This sequence comes from uncultured Bacilli bacterium, assembly GCA_947585065.1. GTDB lineage: Bacteria > Bacillota_I > Bacilli_A > RF39 > UBA660 > Ventrenecus. The sequence goes on from CANPWX010000108.1 coordinate 428, forward strand.
CAGTTATTCCAACATATTCTCCAGTTCCACCCTTTGAAGTTCTATTTATTATTAAAGCACAATTTTCGTTAATATTATTTTTCGCACAGGTTATTCTATTTGACATATCAATGGTTCCATCATTATTTATAAATGATGGAGTAATCCAGCAATATTTTAAACTATCAATTGTATCAATAACTCGTGTTGTTGGAGTATTACCACCTTTTATATTTTTTTCATCAATATAAAAGTAGCCATACTTATAATTTTTAATTAAAAAATCAATTTTTGAAAATTCTTCAGTGTAATTACCAGTATCAAGCCTAGTTATATTTATTAATTGATTTATGCTAGGGTAAGTGTATTGAAAAGAATTATTATTTTGGTTGATAGTAATCTCATGATTGATAATTTGTTCTATTTTATTTACTTTATTAGTTATTTCTTTTTCTTTATTTGAAATTATTCTAACAAGTTTTTCTATATAATCAATTATAGAATCTTTATCCGGAAAAGGAATTATACATTCTAAATATAAATCTTTTGCATGCATTAATGTTGCACCTTTTGGTACTTTTGCCATTAATTGTTTTTTAAATTTATTATGTTTCATTATAGCAAATATATAGTATTTGTATTCAGGAATAATAATTTTATTAATTCCTGAACTAAACATATAATTAGGGTAGTCTTTGTCTAATAAAACTACTTCACCGACATTTGAATCTTTACAAATTAAAACATCATTTTTCTGTAAATTATAATTAACAAATGAAGTAGAAGATATATCTAAAATTGATCGTTCATCTTCAATTAATGAAAAACTTGACTCTGTTATAGCAGCGGTTCTTATAAATTTATAAGGAGAGTGGGTTACATAATTATTACTTCCCACTTCGGTTCCTTTTTCTATATTTAATACTAATTGTGATAATTTTTTTTGTCTTTTAGAGTTTATAATAATACTTGCGTAATTACTTGGCGATAACATATTTTTATTATTAATTATATCTTTGAATTTAATTTCATTATTCATATGTAACCCCTATAAAAATATATCTTGTAAGTCTTTTTCTTGCTGTAAACACCAATTTTTAAAATCTTCAACAGTTTGTGTAAATTCTTCATCAATCATAGGATTTCCTTCATTATCGACTATTATTGAAAAATTATCATCTAATTTATATTGCTTTTCAAAATATTTTACACGATTTGAAGTCTTAACGTCATAACCAACTTTTTTGATATCTTTTATAAATACACTGTAATTTTTTTCAATCAAACTATTTAATTTTTCTTCGGATGGTTTGTATGCCACTATAATTGTAGTATTAACACCAGTATCAGCAAAAATATTTGAAGGTAAATCAAATAATGCAACTATTCTCATTTTATTCATTAACCATTCTCTTGCTTTCGACCATTTGTCCACTGATGCCAACGAATTGGATAAAATGATTCCCATTCTACCATTTTCTTTTAAAATTCTATAAGCATTTTCTAGAAAAACTAATCCCAAATCTATTGAATTAGAATCTTTGGCAATATCCCATAATTCATATAATTCAATTATATTTTTATCATTTTCAGTTTTTGCTTCATATTTTCTTCCTTCACCAAAAGGTGGATTAGTTAAAACAATATCAAATTTCTTTAACTGCTTTTGTTTACCCCAATTATCCCAATTTCCATTCTTATGTAATACTGGATCTAATTCAACAAGTTCATCTCTTGAATCAAATTTGTATAAAATTGAACCTTTATCAGCTTTATATCGAAGTTTAGAATTTCCATCACCATTTAATAACATATTTAATTGGGCAAGCATAATCATTTGCTCATCATTATCCATACCATATAAATTTTCATCATTTAATCTACTTCCAGCATGTTTATATGCTAAAGCAAGAAAGTCAGCTATTCCTACTGTTGGATCTATTACTGTTTCTGATCTTTTAGGATTGACAATGTCAACTAAAAAATTAATTACTGGTATTGGAGTGACAAATTGTCCATTTTTTGCTTTTGAAAATTCACTAGCAAATTGATAAAAAACTAATTGATATAAATCCGTTTGATTAGAAAGAATAAAACTATAATCTTGAAATTGTTTAACAATTTCACTAATAATATGAATATGAGATTCTTTTCCCCATGAAATTGTTTCTTCGTCATTCTCTTTTAAAATATAATGATATTTATTTGATGCTTCATTATAAAGTTTTCTCATTCTTTCTATAAAGTTAGTAATATCTTCATCGGATAGTTTTATAAAGTCCTTTTCACGATCGTTAATATAGAAAAGTAAATCCATTTTATCCATCTCACCTTGGTGAGCATAAAAATCTATTTTTCTATTATCTTGTTCATTTATATATCCTTCTTGTGACCTTTTTTCATCAAATATTTTTAAAGCCAATATTTGAATTAATATCTCATATCCTCTTTGATTTAACATAGATTGTTTATCCATAACTTTAAGTATTTCCGAAACACAATCTTTTAATTGATTTGTTGATGCACCAGTTATTATATCCAAGTCATAAACTGTTCTATTACTTCTATCAATAGGAACATAGTCTAAATTTTTAACTATTTGTTCAAAAGTTGGTATTTTATAATAGGCATCAGGAATATCAAGTGATAATTCTTTTAAAGAACTATCATCTCCTTTTTTATTTAATGTTTCATCAAATCTTAAAATCTTATCGTATTTTTTTCTAAAAATATATAATTTTTCGGTATCATAAAGCATACCTATTCCATAATATGATTCTATTTCTTTAATTGCCGGCTTTAATTGTTGATTATAAACAATTTCAACATTTCTAGCATTTTCATTTTTGAATTCTATAACAGATATTAAATTTTTTCTCAGCCATTCTAATTCTTCCTGTGAATTATTTTCATGAAATTTTTTATAATGATTAAACCATTCATTGCTTCTAAAAATAGCAGCATCAAATTTAATAGGAGCAGAATTTTTATTGCCTTTGGGTAAACAAACTTCAACACCAATAAAATCTTTATTATACATACCAGAATTAATTAATGTAGTAATAAATTGCCATTTGTAATATTCTTCATTTCTTTGTTCATTTTTATTTTTTATTGAGCATTCTTTATTTATTGTTAAATTTACTGGTACTGTTGCTATAAATTTTGTTGAATTTCCATATTCTTTGTCAAATTTTTCCTTTTCTAAACTAAATCTTTTTACCTTAATATCCATTTTAGTCCACCTACCTCCGGAAAAATTATACCATACAATTTTATTTATTGAAATAGATAATTACTAAAAAATCAAAAATACGTTACAAACTTAATTGCAAAAGTAAATTCCATAGAAAAATAAGGAAATAAAGAAATAAAAGTGTTTTTTAATTATAATAATCAAGAAAAAAACAACCAATTTTTCAATTTTAAGTCAAAAAACTTTTTACATTCAGTTGAAATTGTATATTTGTTGTGTTACAA
>CANPWX010000109.1 GCA_947585065.1 uncultured Bacilli bacterium
ACTTTATTATGAAAAACTAGTCTTCGTTGTAGAATTTGTGTAGTACTAAAATTAGCACCACAAGAATAATTAAATATTCCATTCAATTTCTCCATCTAAGACAACCTCTTTCTAAAATAAAAATTTATCAATAGTAATTTTTATAAAATATATTTATAAGGAAAGTGATACCTATGAAACCCGAACATATTACAGATTTAGACTGGCAACTTTTAAAAGAAAAATACATAGATAACTTAGAAGAAGTGGTAGCCAAATTAGAGAAACATTATCCAGTGCAATATCTTATAGGTTATGTTGATTTTTATGATACGCACATAAATGTAGATGAACGAGTATTAATACCTAGATTTGAAACAGAATATTTAGTTGAAAAAACAATACAAAGAATAAAATCATTAAAATTAGAAAATCCTAAAATTTTAGAATTAGGAACAGGAAGTGGTTGTATCTCTATAGCCTTAAAAAAACACATCTCTTGTGAAGTAACAGCCGTAGATATTTCAGAAGAAGCTTTAGAAGTAGCAAAAGAAAATGCAAAATTAAATCATGTGAATATCCACTTTATTTTAGAAGATATGTTAAAAACAAATTACGAATATTATGATGTGATCATAAGTAATCCGCCTTACATATCAAAAGAAATACCTGTTGAAAAAGAAACGAAATATGAACCTCAAAATGCCATATTCGCAGATCAAGAAGGAATGTTCTTCTATGAAGAAATCTTAAAAAAAGTATCCAAACGAAAAGAAAAACCAAAACTTATAGCTTTTGAGATTGGTTATGAACAAAGAATAAAAATAGAAAAGTTGATAACAACTTACTTATCCACATATACATATGTTATCGAAAAAGATTTAACAGGAAAAGACAGATATGCCTTTATTATAAATGAATAAAATAAAAAAATTCTTACCATAAGAGATTTAGGTGAGAAAATTGAAACAAATCATTCCTATAGTATTTATCCTAGTAGTATGTATAAGTCTTATAAATAAAGAAGAAGATATAATTATACCTGACTATGCTATTCGTTTTCGAGTTATAGCAAATTCCAATACAATAGAAGATCAAACAACAAAATATCAAGTCAAAAATATATTAGAAGAAAAATTGAATTCATTAATGACTACAGCTAAAAATAAAGAAGAAGCAACAAAAATAATAGAAGAAAATATATCATGGATTAGAAATGAAGTAAACAAATATGATAAAAACAATACAGTTTCCTTTGGAAAAAATACTTTTCCAGCAAAAGAATATAAAGGAGTAACCTATCCAAGTGGAAAATATGATTCTTTAGTAGTAACCTTAGGAAAAGGAGAAGGAGAAAACTGGTGGTGTGTAATGTTCCCACCTTTATGTTTAATGGATAGAAATAAGGAAAATGTAGAATACAAATTTCTAGTCCAAGAAATAATAAATAGTTATAAATAATAGTAGTTCATCATAAAGTATTCTAGGAGATACATATGAACTACTTTTTTAATGTACTTTTAATTGCAATAGCATTATCAATGGATACCTTTTCTCTTTCTTTAGGAATTGGTACTTATAACATTTCTCATAAACTGTGTTTAAAAATTAGTTTAATAGTAGGAATTATGCATTTTCTTATGCCATTTATGGGGGATATTATTGGAGATAAAATTGTATCCTTTTTTTCACTAAATAGTAATTTATTTTTAGGATGCATTCTTATTTTTATTGCAATAAATTTATTAATCGAAATGTTAAAAAAAGAAGAATCTTTAGAAATGGATTTTTCTCTATTAGGAATTTTTCTTTTTGCTTTTGGAGTATCCATTGATGCCTTTTCAACTGGTTTAGGCCTTTCAGCAATAACAAACAATAAATTTCTAGCGATGCTAATCTTTTCCATAGTGAGTTTTGCATTTACAATGATTGGACTCGCAATTGGAAAATTTGCATCTCAAAAACTAGGAAAAAAAGCTAGTATTTTAGGATTTCTTCTTCTTATGGCTTTAGGAATATTTCATATATGTAAATAAATGTCGAAAGACTTTTAAAAATGAAAAAAATTTGATATAGTATAATTAACAATTTTCAAGGAGAGTTAGAAAATATGCAAAAAATACAAATTAAAGGTGGAAATGAACTAACAGGAACCATCAAAATATCAGGTGCAAAAAATGCGGCTGTCGCATTAATTCCAGCTGCGATACTTTGTGATGAAGAAACAAGTATATTTAATGTCCCAGAAATAACAGATCGGGATGTTTTAATTGATATAATTAAACTTTTAAATGGAAATGTTACAAGAGAAAATTCTACCCTTCATATAGATACAAAAGAAATAATAAATAAAGTCATTCCAGAAGAACTATCTAGTAAACTTCGAGCAAGCTATTATTTTATGGGTTCATTATTAGGAAGACAAAATCATGTAGAAGTTTATTTTCCTGGAGGATGTAATATTGGAAATAGAAAAATTGATTTACATTTAAAAGGATTTGAAGCTTTAGGCGCGACTATTACAGAAGAAAATGATAAATATATTATTCATTCTGAAGAATTAAAAGGTACAAAAATTTATCTTGATTTTGCCAGTGTTGGTGCAACAATAAATATTATGCTTGCAGCTGTAAAAGCAAAAGGGACAACTGTTATCAATAATGCTGCCAAAGAACCAGAAATTGTGAATGTAGCAACATTTTTAAATAATATGGGTGCGAAAATAACAGGTGCTGGAACAAGTAAAATAAAAATTGAAGGAGTAAAATATCTTCATAAAGCAATAATAGAAGTAATACCAGATCGTATAGAGGCCGGTACCTATATTATAGCAGGTGCTTTGCTAGGAAATCATTTAAAAATCGAAAATATAATAAAAGAACACATTATGTCTCTAATTTCAAAATTACAAGAAATAGGAGTAGATATAAAAATAGAAAAAAATGATTTAATAATAAATCATAATAGCAATTTAAAAGCTCTAAATATTACGACATTAGTTTATCCAGGATTTCCAACAGATTTAGCCCAGCCAATATCAGTGTTAATGACTCAATGTAATGGAATCAGTGTGTTAGAAGAAACCATTTATTCCAATCGTATGGGACAAGTACCTTATTTAAATAGTATGGGTGCAGATATTAAAGTATCAAACCAAACAGCATATATAAAAGGAAAAACCAAACTATATGGAAGTGAAGTAAAAGCAAGCGATTTAAGAGCAGGTGCTTCATTAGTTATAGCAGGACTTATTGCAGATGGTAGAACTACTATATCGGAAATAGATCATATTTTAAGAGGTTATGAACATATCATTGAAAAACTACAAAATGTTGGAGCGGATATAAAAATTATAGAAGAAAAGTGAGACTACGAAAATCTCACTTTTAAAAAGAGTTAATTTTTTTAAGAGATGCTTTCATTAGGAAAAAATTGAATAAAAATAAATCCCATACATAAAATGATTTAGGTGTTAGATATGAAAAAAATAATCATATTAACAATAATATGTGGAACATTCTTAACGTTTATAATTTATAAAGTGACCTATCATGAAACATTAAATATGGTAGTATTAGGCGATGGCCTTGCTACTGGACTTACAGCATATAATGTAAAAGGCTATAGTTTTAATGATTATTTTAAAGATACTTTTGAAGAAAAATCTAAAATAGAAGAATATATCACCGAATTTTCAAATGATTTAGAAACAACAGAGACATTAAAAACAAAATTATTAACTAATTATACTTTAGAAAGTACAAACATCTCTATTCAACAAGCAATTGCTAAAGCCAAAATAATAACTATTGCAATTGGAATGGTAGAATTAAATAATAAGAATAAAATAAAATCAAAAGATGTAGACAACTACATTTCAAATATGGAGAATATTTTAAAA
>CANPWX010000110.1 GCA_947585065.1 uncultured Bacilli bacterium
ATTGATTATGATGAAATAATGAATGCAATTAATTTGGCTATTGAATTATTAAAAAAAGAATTAGTTACAGTTTAGAAAAGTGTTAACATTTTTGTTGACACGATTTGAGTTTTAATGAAGTTTTGCCTTCATTATAGGTAATGTTGGCATTACGAATTAAAACGAAAATCCCGGGTACAAGCCCCGCTGCTTGCGGCGGAGGATAGAAATTGATATACTTATTATGTGATGCAAAATGAGTAAAAGGATTAATAAATCGCATAATAAGAAAAAAGGATACCTTTAGTATATGCTAGTAATAAAGTCTTTTAGGCAAACATGAAAAACCATCAGCTACATTTATTGGTGTTCAAACAAATTACCAGTTTGGTATTATTTGTAGTAATATAATATTATGTAAAAAAAGATTATTAGATTATTTTAGAGAAGGTGAAAATGTGGAAGATAAATTAATTTAAAATGAAAAAAATATTTTATTTTATAATGATGATGAAGGAAATATTAAAGTAGAAGTAGTACTTAAAAATGAAGATGTCTGGTTAAACACTGAAGCTTTAGCCACACTTTTTAGCGTTAAAAGACCGGCGATTACTAAACATATTAATAACATATATAATGATGGTGAACTTGAAGAAAATATCACATGTTCCAAAATGGAACATGTGGGTAATGAAGGAAGACAAACTTATAATACAAAATATTATAATTTAGATATGATTATTTCTATAGGATTTAGAGTTAATTCTAAAAAAGCAATCAAATTTAGAACTTGGGCAAGTAAAATTATTAAGGATTATATGGTTCAAGGATTTGCTTTGAATGATGACAGATTCATGAAAGCCAGTAAAAAAGCTGAAACCGAATATGAAAAATATAAAGTTATACAAGATAGAGACTATGTATCAGATTTTGATAAATTAATGAATGAAACAAAACAAATAGAAAACAAATAAATGGTACATTTAACAAAATAATGATATGGTTGGGGAGATGTACTCAATAACTAGTTGATTATATTACAGGTTTATTTATTCAGGATCCATCAATATTAGATAATATGAAGCAAGAGTAAAAAATGCAAAAAAAGTATAAAAAACTTGTCCCACGAGCAAAGAAATTCTAAATATACAAACATATATCTACTCTCATTCGAGAACCCAGCTTTAACCTTTTACAGGAAGTAACTATAAACAATATATTAAAAAATAAATATCTTATCAATTTATTTTATTCAAAATATTAAAAAAATATGCAAAAAATGTAAACAAAAAAATACGAATTAATTCTTTATTAAAAATAGTCTAGTATGTTTCAAAATTTCAGAATTTTATGAAAAGAATAAACTTTCTTATTTTTAGTTTCTAATAACTTATTTTATGATGTTTGCAATTTAAAAAAACTTATGTTAGACTAATAGAAATGGGTCTTTTTAAGGAGGTTTTCTTATGGATGAGGTTACTCAAAAAATATTACAAGTAGTTAATAAAAGTGATTATGTAAAAGGTATGAATTACAATGAGGATGCAATCGATTATACTGGTAATGCAACTGTAAATGGTCAAAAACGTTTTCAATTTTTAATTCGTTCAGAAAGTTCTTATCAAAAGTATATGGTTCAAGTGGTTGTTCGTAATAATAAAATTACAGATACTTATTGTAGTTGTCCTCAATTTGCTAATACGGATTCTTGTAAACATGTTGCAGCTTGTCTTATTTGTTATTCTGAAAAATTAATTAATGTGAATAGTGAAGCAAGTATTAAACAAAAAACAATTAGCTTATTTCAAAAATTTCAAAAAGAATTTGAAGTTGATGAAGGAAAAAAAGAAGAAATTTTTGTTATTCCTATCATAACAAAAGAGACAAGTTATTATTATGATGCTCTTTCTTTAAAAGTGAAAATTGGCCAAGATAAATTATATTCTTTAATTGGAAAATATAACTCTTTTCGAGAGGCACTTCAAAATAATGAAAGCTATTATTTTGGAAGTAATTTTACTTATGATCCTAAAAAACATTATTTTTCTGAGCAATCTCTTTCTTTATTTCGACTTATTGATTCTATTGTTTACCGCCGATATAATAGTGGGAATTCTTTAATATTAAATGATATATCTATGAAAGAGTTATTTCAAATTTATCCTGATCATATTTGTATGGATGATGAAAAAAAGGTTGTAAAAATTGTGAGTGGATTACCTCTTCAATTTCAGTTATCCAAAGAGGATACTATTTATCATTTAAAGGTAGTTGGAAAAGAAGAAGAACTAACTTTTATTACTGAGGATATGGAATATGTGTATTATCATGATACAATCTATCATTTAAATAAAAAACAAAGATTTTTATTAGAAGAAATTATTGAAAATGATATGAATGAATTGGAGTTTTTAGAGTCTGAATTTTTAACATTTCAAAAAACTCTTTTAAGAGTTATGAAAGATTCTCTTGTGTTAGATGAAACAGTCAAAGATATTGTTATTGCAACTAAACCTGATGTCAAACTATATTTTGATTTAAATGAAGAGGATATTACTTGTAATCCAAAATTTCTTTATCAAGGAAATGAAGTTTCTTATTTCGATACTGTTACCAATGTTATTCGAGACTTAGAATATGAAGAAGAAGTTGTTCGAGAACTTTTAAAATATGGATTTCAACAAGGAAAGAAAGAATTTGTTTTATTGGACTTTGATTTGTTATGTGAGTTTCTTGATACTGGTTTAGAAGAAATATCAGAAAAATATCCTGTATATACTTCTGAAAAATTAAAAAATACGAATGTACTAAAAAAGACACCAGTTGGCAGTCACTTTACAATTGGTACAGATCAAATTTTACATTATGATTTTGAATTAAATGGAGTAGAAAATAATGAATTAGAAAGTATTTTAGAGTCCATTCGTAATAAGAAAAAGTATTATCGATTAAAAAATGGGAATATTTTATCTTTAGAACAAAAAGAATTACAGGAACTCAATGATTTAACTACAGAGATGGAACTTTCGGGAAGTGGGGGAACTATTCCTAAGTTTCGTGCTTTGTATTTAGATTCATTAAAAGAAAATAAATATGGAATTATTCAGACTGATTCTTTATTTCAAGAATTTATTGAAAACTTTAAAAATTTTCAAAATCAGGATATAACCTTTACAAAAGAAGAAAAAAAATTATTAAGAGATTATCAAATTGATGGTGTCAAATGGATGTATACTGTTTGTAAATGTGGATTTGGAGGTATTTTGGCTGATGAAATGGGACTTGGAAAATCTTTGCAAACGATTTGTTTTTTTCAAAAGCTTTTAAAAGAAGATAAAAATTCTAAGTTTTTGATTGTTTGTCCTACTTCGTTATCGTATAACTGGGAAAATGAAATTTTGAAATTTGCTCCTAATTTATCTTATGAAGTTTTTGCAAGTGGTCGAAATGAACGGCGTAAAAAATTAGAATTGTTTCAAGGAAATATTTATATTACTTCTTATGGCTTATTACGAGAAGATTTAGAAATTTATCAAAATATTGGATTTAAGGTTTTTGTTATTGATGAAGCTCAGAATATTAAAAATCCTAAAACTGGGTTAGCTCATGCTGTGAAAAGTATTACTTCAGAAACGAAAATGGCTTTAACTGGAACACCTATTGAAAATTCTATTGTAGAGTTATGGAGTATATTTGATTTTATTATGCCAGGATTTTTGTCTAATTTAACTCGCTTTCAACAAAAATATAGAGTGAAAGAAGATTTTGATGAAGAAACGAATCAATTACTTTCTAATTTAAAAGCTCAGATTAAACCTTTTATTTTAAGAAGAAAGAAAAAAGATGTTATTCAAGATTTACCAGATAAAATTGAAAATAATATTTATATTGATTTATC
>CANPWX010000111.1 GCA_947585065.1 uncultured Bacilli bacterium
TATTCTAAAGAATGTGAAACTCATAAATGCGAAATATTAGAAGATCATACTTACTATGGAAAAACTGGCAATGTTGTAACGGAGTTGGAATACCAAAAAGATTGTCTTACTCATAAGTGTGCCATTTTAACGGATGGAACTCATTATGGAAAAACTGGGAATATTGTAACAGAAGATGAATATAACAACGAGTGTAGTGAGTCTCCAAAATGTACGATTGTGAAAGATAAATATTATGATGATAAGGGAAAGGAAACAACGTTTGAAGAATACCAAATACAATGTTTAAAAAATGAATGTAAACAAATTGGTGAGACTTATTTTGATAAATTAGGAAATGTTGTAAGTAAGGAAGAATATTTCATTTCTTGCCGTAATGATGAGATTGTTGTGGAAAATCCAAAAACTGGAAATGACAATCAAGTATTAATTTTTATACTTTTAATAGGGGCTTCTATTGGGATATATTTATTTTTCAAAAGAAAAAAATGTATTTATAAACTATAGGCAGTAGAAATTCTACTGTTTTTGTTTATAACATTTAAATACTAAAATAGTTTATATTTAATTATAGGATAATATTAAGATAGAAAAAGAAATGATAAAAATAGAAAAATTTAAATATGTAAAATTTCCCAAAAGAATGGGAAAAACAAGAAAGTAAAATGTTAAAATATAAAAAAATAAGAAAGAGTGAATTGGATTGAAATATATAGATTGTTTAAAAATGAAAGATTCTGATTATGTAAATAATAGAATACATTTGGCAATAGAAAAAAATAAAAGAATGAAGGATTGAAAATTGATGGTCTCTACTTTGACTTGTACAATAAAACTTATAATAGTATTGTTTGGATATTTTATAAAGAGGATATAAAGCTAAAAAAAGTTATCTTTGCTTGGATAACTTCTTTTCAAATAAAGACACACATTCATAGATAAGAAAAGATAAAATTATTAGAATGATAATTCCACTCATCACAAGATTTAAATTAAATACTTGTGTACCATATATAATTAAATAACCGATTCCTTTTTTACTGACTAAAAATTCTCCCATTATTACTCCTATTAATGTCATAGATATATTAATTTTTAAAGATGATAGAATTGTTCTTTTGGATTCCGGTAAAATTAAATACTTTAAAATTTGTTTTTTTGTCGCGTGAAAAGATTGTAATAGTTTGATTTTTAATGGATCTACTCCTAAAAATCCGTTATATAAATTCATAATACTTACAATTAAATTTATTAATAATGCCATCACAATAATGGATTTCGTATTGGCACCAGTCCAAATGATAATTATGGGACCTAATGCTACTTTTGGAAGACTATTGATCATTGTTAAAAATGGATCGATAATTTTAGCTAATGTTGGTAACTCATATAGTAAAATAGCAATAATTAGACCTAAAGTGATTCCTATTCCGAATGCTAATAATGTTTCATATAAAGTTGTTAAAATATGTTCCCAGAGTTCTCCTGATTGGGCTAATTTTAAAATTGTTTCATAGATACGAGAAGGACTGGAAAAGATAAAAGGATTTAGTATTTTTTTAGAAGTTAGATATTCCCAGAGAAAGAAAAATAGAATAACAATAATTATTTGTGATAAGAAAATCAATCGTTTTCTTTGTTTTTTCTTTTTTATTATTTTTTGAGCATAACTAGACATTGATATCTAAGTCCTTCCATATTTTATTATAATATTCTGAAAATTCTTTTGCATTTCTATTTTCTATTGGGGTAGATTGATTAGTTAATTGAATTTCGTATATTTTTTTGATATGGCATGGTCTTTTTGATAAAACAATTACTTTATCAGACATAGAAATTGCTTCGGCAATATCGTGTGAAACAATGATTGTTGTAATTTTTTCTTTTCGTATGATTTGGTATACATCATCACTGATTGCTAGTCTTGTTTGGTAATCCAGTGCAGAAAATGGTTCATCTAAAAGTAAAATATCTGGTTTTAAGGCAAGTGTTCGTATTAAAGCTACTCGTTGTTTCATTCCACCAGATAATTCTCTTGGATATTTATCTTTGAAATCATATAAGTTGTATGTTTTTAAAAGATCTATTACGTAACTTAGGTTTTCTTCTGTATCTTGTTTTCTTATTTTTAAACCTAATATGGCATTTTCATAAATAGTTAGCCAAGGAAATAAAGCATCACTTTGAAACATATAACCAATGACAGGACTAGAAATTCCAAATTCAAAGGATCCACTTGTTTCTTGATCGATTCCTGCTAAAATAGATAAAAGGGAAGATTTACCACATCCACTGGAACCGACTATGGTAATAATACTTCCTTTTTCTATATCTAACGTGATATCTTCAATCGCTTTTAATTCTTCTTTGTCTGTAATGTAATTTTTACTAATATGAGATAAACTAAGTATGTTATTCATTGGATAAGTTTTCTATTAACTTATTATATGGTACATAGCTTTCTAATAAATCATTTTCCATCATTAATTTTTCTAAGTTTTTGAATATGCTTTCACTAATATATGTGGTATTTAACCAACTATCGCTTTCTTTGTAACGTTTTACTATATTTGTTAAATCTGTTAAACTTGTGTCTGGAAATTGTGGTAATATCACTTGTGCTGTTTCTTCTACTGGATGATTTTTAGTATATTCAATTCCTTTATTTAATGCATTGTTGACTTTTTGAAGTAATTCTTTATTGTTTTCTAAATAACTTTTTTTCGAATAGAATGCTGTGTATGGCATTTCTCCTGATTTTTCCCCAATGGACGCGATGACATAACCAAAACCTTCACTTTCTAGTTTTGTTGCATTTGGTTCAAATAAATTGACAAAATCACCAACACCTGCTATATAGGATCCTGACAATGCTGCAAATTCTACAGAGTAATTTAAATTTACTTTCTTGATATCTACTCCAGCATTTTTTAAAGCATTAATAAAGTTTAATGCTGGCATACCACCTTTTCTTCCTACTAATACTTCTTTTCCTTCTAAATCTTTCCAATTAAAATCTTTTTCTTTTCCGATTATGAATTGTCCATCTCTTTTGGTAAGTCCTGCAAATGTAACAAGATAATCTTCTTCTCCACCAGCATAAACATAGATTGCACTTTCTGGTCCAGCAAATCCAATTTCTACATCACCGGATAATACTGCAGCAGCAACTTTATCTGCTCCTGGAGTTAATAGTAATTCAATTTCTATTCCTTCTTCTTTAAAATAACCATTTTCAATTGCAACGTAAAGTGGAGTGTAAAATGCACTGTGGGTAACTTCTGCTAAACGAATTTTTGTAAGTCCTGTCTCTTCTTTTTTGTGCCATGTAGTATAAGTTACCACTAGAAGTATAATTAGAATGATTCCTAATATTGTAGCAATAATTTTCTTTTTCAAACAAATTCCCTCCTTTTGTTTCAATGATAGTATATGAATTGTTTTCTTTTTGGTTATTTTTTGTACTTTACATAAACTTTTTAAATCTTGCGTAAATTTTTTGTAAAATATGTAAAGTTAATGGATTTCTTATTTTAGGCTTTATTTAAGACAAATTGTTGTACATCTTTTTCTTCTTTTATGATACAATGAAATTGTAAAGGAGTTTGGGTGTATGAAAAAAATGTATGTGAATAAAAATGGGAGTTTTTCTTTTAGTAAAATTATAGTTTTGTCTGTTCTTTCATTATTTTTAATCATTACTGTATTTTGTAGTTTTCAAACAATTGAATCTGGCGAAGTTGGAATTAAAATTCGTTTTGGTAAAGTAATTGAAACTAATATGAAAGAAGGATTAAATTTAAAACTTCCTTATATTGAAAATATTGTGAAGATGAGCATTAAAGTTCAAAAAACGGAAATTGAAACTTCTTC
>CANPWX010000112.1 GCA_947585065.1 uncultured Bacilli bacterium
CATGGGTTAAGAAAGAAGTAACTGCTGAGAATATATTTAAACCTCAAACAAACTTCTCGACTTATGTTCAATATGGTACAGTTCAGAAAAATGTAACAACAGGATTATATGAACTTTATACACCATTACCAAAAGATGCTTTCCCAATTTCATTAATTCAAAAAACAGGAGTTTATCCATTTACGATTACATTTAATAATATTGGTCAATCCAATGTAGATGGTTCTCTTGGAAGATTGATTGGAAAAAATAATGATATTTTAACTGCTTATAATAATTTAGATGCTAGTTTAAAATGCGATATTGATGGAAATATAAATGGAAATTACACATCAGCTTCTACCAATAGTGGTTACGTATGTCACTACGTAAACAACTGTGATGATTGTGATTTCAAGTGTAAAGATGATGGTAGCTGCGAATTTGATGATACTTGTACAGGAAGCTGTACTTATACATGTAAAAATTGTTTGTTCGATGGAAATAATACCAACTTTACTTATCGAAGTGTATCTTTGAACAATTTATTTCCAAATTCAAGACCAGTCGGAGGAAACTGGAATAACAATTTAAAATCTCAAGCGACTATTCAAGAAATAGAAGCAGATGGGGAATCAATTTATGATAAACCTCAATATTCGTATACTTTAACACCAGCAAATTTAAGTGCTATTAGAAATTATAATAAAGCGGCAGGCGTATACACAAATACTACTATTCCAAGCACTTATGCAAGTAAACTTACAAGTGATGCAGCAGTGTACTGTGATACGGAAGAATTTAATGGAACTAATTACAGTGTACGTTGTCGAAGTGGTTTCTTGGATTTAATTGAAAATGATAATACACTTGCTACGAAGAATGATCGTATCACAAGTGAGCCACCAGATGGAGAAGGCGATGCTGCTTGGGTATTATTTAGTGAACATTCTAGTTGTTTAAATGGTTCGTGCTTTACAAAAGGTATTGGACCTTCTTGGAAAATAGAAAAAAGAAAGTAGATGAGAATTTATGAGAGAGTCATATTGGGGATATTGGATTATAACACTTGGAGTATTCGTAATTGTTATTATGATGCTAATATCAAATGTAACGACTACGAATACCCAAGACTACTACATATTAAAAGAAGTTACAGAACAATCAATGGTTGATGCAGTAGACTATGGGTATTACAGAACAAGTGGAGAATTAAGAATTAATTCCGATCGCTTTGTAGAAATCTTTATGAGAAGATTTGCTGAGAATTTTACAGGAAGTCTAAACACCTATACAGTGGATTTCTATGGTATCTATGAAGCTCCACCAAAAGTAAGTGTTAAGGTAACCACAGAAAGTGCTAGTTACCAAGTAGGTGTTGACAGTGCAGACTTTGATATTGTCAATAAAGTAGATGCCATATTAGAATTAGATGGAAAAGTTACTAGTTAGAATTTTGAAGGAGGAATAAAATATGGGGAACATTGTAACAAAATTAAAAAGGTTTTTAAGTAATAAAAATACAGTTACTATATTATGTGTTTTAGCAGGAATACTAGTCTTATATGTTGGGTATAACTGGCGTGTGAATAAAGCAACAGAACCAATACAAGTTCCATACGCCAAGAATACATTAACATCCGGACATTTAATCACCGCGGAAGATATAGGAACGATGGAAGTTTCTGGAACTGTTTTAGAAAAAACAAAAGGTGTCATGCAAAATAGAGGACTCATTATTGGAAAAGAAGTAAAATATGGAAATACCATCCAAGCAAATAGTTTCTTCTTTAATGAAGATCTTGCAGATCCAGCAAACAATGATTACAGTGTTCTTTCTGATATTGAAGATGGATATGCCCCAATAAATTTAAATGTAAATTTGCATACCACTTTTGGAAATGCAATTTATCCAGGAAATTATATTGATTTATGGTTTAAAGGTTATGATAGTGAAAGAAATTTAATCTATGGGAAATTCATTCAAAGTATTCGTGTTCTTGATGTTACAGATTCCAATAGTAAAAGTGTTTTTGAAACGGGAGCAGAAAGTAGAGAGCCAGCTCACTTACTATTTGCGGTAGAAGATAGTATGATGGAACTGATTCATGCAGCTCAAAAAGTTGGAGAACTTGTTCCTGTCCCACGAAATAAAAGCTATACTTTAAATCCAAGTAGTACAGAAATTAGCAGTCGTTATTTACAAAACTTCATCTTAAGTCAAGTTGCTATTGTAGATAGTTCTACTGGTAGTATCACAGAAGGAGATGAAGAAAATGAATAGTTTAATAACAAAGATTAAAAGATTTTTAAGTAATAAAAATACAGTTTCTATTCTATGTTTCATTGCAGGAATTGTCGTATTATATGTTGGCTATAATTGGCGTGTCAATGAAGCAATCAATCCAACTTCTGTTCCTTATGCCAAAACGACACTAGAAGCAAGACATATCATTACTCAAGATGATATAGGATATATGAATGTAAATAGTGAAGTCATTAGAAGAAGTACGAATATTGTTCGAAATGCTTCAGATTTAATTGGAAAAGAAGTAACCTATGGAAATACCATTTCTCAAGGTAGTTTATTCTATACAGAAGATGTTACCACTCCTGAGTTATCACCTGATTATGTTCTAAGTGATATTCCAGATGGAAATACGGCGTTCTCTTTATCCGTAGATGAAACGACTACCTATGGTAACTATATTGAAATAGGGAGCTATATTGATTTATATTTTGAAGGACAAGATGACTATGGAAGAATGATTTATTCCAATTTTGTCAAAAGTATTCGTGTTCTTGATGTAAGAGATAGTAAAGGAGTTTCTCTTGCCAACACCAAAAGTGAACAACCAGCAGAATTACTATTCTCTGTACCAGATGAATTATATTCCTTACTAGTGAAAGCTAGAGAAATTGGTTCTTTAGTTCCAATACCAAGAAATAAACAATACACCGCTGAACCAGGAGATACAGAAGTTGCTAGTACGATTGTTCAAGAATATATTTTAAGTAAAACGGTTACGATTCCAGATGAGCGTTAATAAGGAGGGCTTTTATGAATGATACTGTGTTTTCACAATTAGATTTTGGACCATTAGATGAATTTTTAAAAGCAGATGATGTGACCGATATATCTTATACAAATGGGGGACAAGTTTGGCTTAAAACATTATCAAAAGGTGTATATCAAGTAGAAAGACCAGAAATTAATAATGCTTTAATGGAAAAACTTGCTTTTCAATGTGCTAATGTTATGGGAAAAACTTTCAATATGGCCCATCCAATGCTCGATGCGGAAAGTGCTGAATTACGTATGAACTTTATTCATGATTCCATTGCTACCAATGGAATCGCGTGTGTTATTCGTAAAACACCTGCTAAAATTCGTTTAAATAAAGAAAAATTATTAGATGAAAAATATGTAACAGAAGCAGTTCACGATTTTCTAATTCAATGTGTAGAAGGCCATGCTAATATTATAGTCAGTGGAGAAACTGGTTCAGGTAAAACAGAGCTTGTAAAATATTTAGCAAGTCATATTAAAGAAAATGAAAAAATTATTACCATTGAAGATACATTAGAGCTTCACTTAGACCGAATTTTTCCACATCGTGATATTGTAGCGTTAAAAACAAATAACATAGCAAGTTATTCTGATGTTCTAGTTGCTTGTATGAGACAAAATCCAGTTTGGATCTTACTATCTGAGGTTCGTTCAGCAGAAGCAGTTATGGCTGTTCGTAACTCTATATCATCAGGACACCATATTTTATCAACAATCCACTCAGATAAAGCAAGCTTA
>CANPWX010000113.1 GCA_947585065.1 uncultured Bacilli bacterium
TTCTGCTTTGGACTTTTGGCGATCCATTTCTTTCAGAATTTCACTATCAGAACCACGCAAATTATATAATCTATCTAGTAAGCTTTCCGTATTAATTGTCATACGCAAGTCACACTCCTTTTATTCTAATTCAAATTATAGCAAAGGAAACTAATTTTGTAAATACTTTTTGCGAAAATTGTTAGGAACAAAAATTCATGAAGATTAAAACAATTCCATCTATTTTCATTTCAAAAATCTTTCTAAAATACAAATTTTTTAAGATATTTTTTATAAATTATGTTACTATAAATTACTTTAATAAAAAAAGCATAATGATTATCATTACACTCTTATTATTCTTCTTTTAAAGTAGGATTAAATTTACTTTGAACTTTCGTAATTTTTGTCTCCGCGACATTCTCTACATTATACATATTCTCATCACTCATTAAAGAATATAAATCATTTTGAAGTGTTAATACATCCATTAAAGCATCTTCAAACGTCTTATGAACATTCTTTGTTCCTGATTCAATAGTACCATGTAAAAATAAGTCACCTAAACATTTCAAATCCCATAAAATACCTTCCAATAAAGTTTTGTTATCCATAAATTCACTCCCCTTTCAACAATTCATAAAATGATTGATACATCGAATCACATTTCTTTTCAATTTTTTTCATCATACTTACTTCTGCATTATCTGTAATACATTCTTTATTGATGCAAATATGCCTTTTAAAATATTCTAAATGGCCTAAAGCATCTTCAACATACAACAATTCTTTTTCACTCATATTTTTTCACCCAATGCTAGTATGAACAATAAATAAAAAAAAATACTTTAAAATAAACTCATTTGTTCATTTTGTGGTATTTCTTTTTTATATTCTTCAATAATTGCATCCATATCTGTAAGTAAATGGGCTTCACTACAACGTTTTAAAAATAACTCCATTAAATGTCGAAATTGTAAAGAATTACAAATATGTTTATTTCCATACACAGCCTGATAATCTTCCTTTAATCCAGGATATAATATATCTAAAGCATTATAATAGTAATCACGTTGATTTGTTTTTAAAGTCATTCCCATCTTAGTATAAATAAACTTAGCATCAGCTTGTTTACTTTTAGAAATCATATTTAAAATATTTTCTTCAGTATCAGTTAAAAAAGGTAACACAGGTGTCATTAAAACTCCGGCATAAATATCATTTTGTCGTAATGTTTCTAAAACTTCGAATCTCCTAGTAGAACTTATCACATTAGGTTCAATTTTCCGAGCAAGTTCATCATCATAAGTAGTAATAGATATTTTTATAATCACACTATTACGCGAAGCAATTTCTTTTAATAAATCAATATCTCTTAAAATTAAATCGCTTTTAGTATCAATTGAAACACCAAAACCATATTTAGCAATTAATTCTAAAGCCTTCCTAGTAAGTTCTAATTTTTCTTCTAAAGGATTATAAGGATCAGATAAAGTTCCAAAAGATACAACCCCTTTTAATTTTTTACTTTTTAATTCTTCTTCTAATATATCCAAAGCATTTTCTTTTATTTTTACTTTATCAAAATTATCAATATGATAAGCTTCACATCGGGAATCACAATAAATACAACCAAAAGGACAACCCTTATAAAGATTCATATGATAATCAATTCCAAACCAACGATTTCCTTGATCAGATTTTGTCATAATCGTTCTTGTTTTTAACACTTCCATGAGGACCCCCTCACTTTCTTAACCACTTATATTATATATAATTTTTCAAAAAAATGCAAACAAATGTTGCTATGATTTATGAATATTACTAAATTTTAAAAAACCATAATTCTTAATTTCTATTAATTGAACTTGACTATCTTTTAATGGAACAACTTCTATAGGACTAAATTTTACAGAATTTTTTTCTTGATAAACTTTAATTTCTTCTAATCCAGTTTCATAAGCAATTTTAGGATAACCCATTAAAAATAAAGAAAATCGAGCTGCACCCATATTTGTAAAATAAGAATTAAAAAGAACTAAAAAAAGTAAAGCAATAGCAACGACATAATAATTTTTTTTCGTAAAAACAAATTGATAAATACTATAAGAAAGCCAAAAAATAAGTGTAAGAAAAGCAAGAATCGAAGTCAAATTAGGAAGTAATACAATCAAAAATTCTAAAACAAGAAGACTAATCAATATTTGACCAACAATTTTCCAACAAAATTTAACCTTTTTAATTTTAAGTAAATAAAGAAAAAAGAAATAATAAATAAAATTAAATAAAATCCACAACAAATTAGCAAAAACATGTATCTTTAATTCTTCTCTTAAAAAAATAATAGTAGAATATTCTAATGAAAAAGACGGTACAACAGCAAGAATATTCATAATCATAAAAATAATATTGAAAACCCCAAGAAACAAACCAGTCCTTCTTTTTTTATTTTTAATAAATAAATAGACAATTCCAAAAATATAAAGATGAAATAAAACAATAATTAGAGCCATAATTCCTCACCTAATACCTTTATTTTATAATTTTTTATGTTCATTCGTCAATCCCTATTCTTTTTTCCATTGAAAAAGATGCACTAGGCATCTCGACTATTTCCAAATAACCGAATTAAATCTATAAAGATATTAATAAAATCTAAATATAATTCTAAGGCTCCATAAATAGGTAAGTTTTCTACTGGAAGATTCGAATCACTTAAACGCTTGATCTTTTGAACATCATGAGCTGTGAATCCAACAAAGATAATAACAGAAATGATAGTCAAAACTAATTCAAAAGTAGAGCTTTGAGTAAAGATATTGATAATAAAACCAATAATAATTCCCAAAAGACCCATCAACAAATAAGTTCCCATTTTTGTTAAATCTAACTTTGTAGTAGATCCAAAAAATGCAAACAATGCAAAGATTACAGCTGTAATTAAAAAGACATAAACTACAGAGTTAAGTGAATAAACAATAAAGTAACTAGAAAAAGTTAACCCTGTAACAAAAGAATACAAAATAAAACAAATCTTTGCAGTTAAAGGCTTCATTTTGAAGATACGAGTTGAGAAAAAAACAACCAAAGCAATTTCTACAATTAAAAGTATCCACAATAAACCAGTATCAAACACACTAAACAACATATTAGGATTCATAGAAACTACAAATCCAGTTAAAAATGTTATAAGAAGTCCTATAAACATCCAAGAAAAAACTTTAGACATCATTTGATTAAAATTCATAATACCCTCCTTTTTCTATCTACATTATATCATTATTCTAAATATTTGTAAATTATATCTACATTACCATTTGACTTTTTAAACAATGAAAATATTAAGAAAGTGGAAGCATAAATTTCCAGCTATCTTCAAAAGCAAAATATTCTTTTTTACATATTACAACAAATTTTCTATAAAATTTGTTGTAAATGATACGGGCTATTTATACTTCCATCATTTTGATCATTAACTATTTTTACATTAGACTTTAAATAAATAGTAGGAAAAACATCTTGGGACTGAGTAATATTACTACTTGCTTTAATTCCTCCATCACCAAAAATACGTATTGCTTGATTTACAGCATCATTAATAACATGAGAAAGAGTCCATGGAGACATACTATTTGAAAAAAGCCAGTTTTTACTATAACAGTCCTCAAATCCAGAATTTATCCAATGGTAAATATCTTGATTTAAACAGTCATTTCTTGTTTTATCATGCCCACCACTGGTTGCA
>CANPWX010000114.1 GCA_947585065.1 uncultured Bacilli bacterium
ATTAGAAAAAGCCATTTATATATATATTAAAATGTGTCAAATTTTCACTTATGATGAAAAGTATTATTTAGCCAATCAAGAAGGGGAGTCTGAACATCAAGATATTCTTTATTTATCTTCTATTCAGGAACATCATTTTGCTATTGTATGTTTTGAATTTAATGCAATTTATTCAAAATTTTTAAGTGAATTAGGTATTTGCTTTGCTAGTGATTATCAGAATTCTTTTGGGGAAGCTTATGGATCTGGACATGTTGTACTGAATTTTCGTTTCGATAAATTTTTGATTTCTGCAGATGCTGTTACTTCTATTTTAAATGGGGATTTAGCAGGTGTTAAGTTTCATCATAATCTTGTTGGTTTACAGTGTACGAATAAAAATCAGGAGACAGTAAAAGAGTTTTCTTCTCTAGTCACTTCTGTTTATCAAATGATTCAAGAGCAAGACCATGATTTTGTTTCTCATTTAGAAGAATATTTGCTTTTGACTAAACAATGCAAAGAGGTTTCTTTGGAAGAGAAAAGGCAAATATTGTTTGAAAGTATTCTTTCTACTTCGATGAGACCAATGGATACTTTAGGATATGTGATTCATTTGAAAAAAATTTTGTTTTCATCAAAAGAACTAGAAGAAAATGTTCGTTTTGTGATTTTAAAAAGCCATGAAAAAGATCAAGATTCTTTATGTGTTCTATTTGCTTTTCACCCTACAAATTTTAAAGAACATTCCGAACAAATACGGTATTATCAATATTCTGAAAATCAAATTGTTCCTATTTCTCAAGAAGTACTTCAAAAGAAGATGCAGGATCATGTTTTTGAATTTATAGGAGAATCTCGACAAGAAATTCCTGGGATTCTGATGGGAGAGAAATTAAAATGTTAGAAAAATTAAGGTTATGCAATGAAAAGCTCATTCAATATTATGAGAATGATGAAGAAAATTTGAAAAAACAAAAACTCATTCAAAAAATTTTAAGTGATTCTCAGTGTTTTTTTCGCATGAATATTCAATATGCCTATGCTATTTTAAGAGATTTACAAATTAAAGAAGAAGATTTGAAACAAATTTACTTAGAACTAATAAAATAATTTCCTATTTGCTTTTTTTAGAAAATATTTTATAATAAAAAGCGAGAGGAAGTATTTAAATGAAAAAATTAATTGTTGTTTTTTGTCTATTTATGATTTTGCCTATTTTGACAAATGCCAAAAGTATTAATTTGTCAGATTATACGGTTACTTCATTAGAAGAGGCTTTAAAAGAAGAGGAAATTTCCTATGATTTTTCCAATTATCAAGAAAATGATCAACAGATTACTATTTATTTATTCCGTGGAAAAAATTGTGGATTTTGTCGTAAGTTTTTAACTTATGTTGCTAGTACTTTAATTCCAAATTATGGAAATAAATTTAAAGTAATCACTTTTGAAGTTTGGAATCATTCGGATAATTCTGAATTGTTTGATCAAACAGCTGAATTTTTAGGTGATAAAGCAGATGGAGTCCCTTATATTATTATTGGTGATCAAACTTTTAATGGGTATGCTGAGGATATGAATTCTAGTATTACTGCTGCAATTGATAAACTTTATGCTAGTAGTGATCGTTATGATGTTTTTGAAGAAATGGGAAAGGTTAAGAATCCTTCTTCTAATACTGTTACGATTGTGTTATGGTGTCTTTCCTTTACGATTCTTTCTACTGGTATTCTTCTTTATAAAAATCATCAATTAGAAGTACAGTTAGAAGAGTTAAAAAGTCTTATAAAGAAAAATAAAAATTAGAATGATTTTAAACTATGGAGGAATGTGATGAAAAGAATCGCGATTATTGGAGGGGGAGCTTCTGGTATTGTTGCTTCCATTTTTGCTAAGAATGAGCAAACAGAGGTTACTCTTTTTGAAAAAAATTCTGTATTAGGAAAAAAATTGTTGATTACAGGAAATGGGCGTTGTAATTTTTGGAATGAAGATATGAATTTATCTCATTTTCATTCCAAAGAATTGGTTGATATTAGTCCTTATTTTTCAAGTGAAGTGATTCAGCAGGTTCTTCCTTTTTTTCAAAGTTTAGGTCTTGTTTTTCGTAATAAAAATGGTTATTATTATCCTTGTTCCAATCAGGCTCAAAGTGTAAAAAATGTTCTTTTTTTTGAACTTAAAAGAAAACAAGTAGAAGTAAAAACAGATTTTCTGGTAAAAGAAATTCGAAAAGAAGGGGACTTTTTTTTCATTAATCCTTCTGAAGAAAATTTGAAATTTGATTTTGTTGTTTTGGCAACGGGGTCTAAAGCTTATCCAAAAACCGGTTCTACAGGAGATGGCTATCTTTTTGCTCGTTCTTTTTCTCATACTATTGTTCCACCTTTGCCAGCTTTAGTGCCGTTAAGGATTCAAGGAAACTATGGATTTGATGGTGTTCGAGTAGAAGGCAAAGCTTCCATCTATCATAATCAAAAGTTGATTCGAGAAGAGGAGGGAGAGATTCAACTTTCTTCTTCCTCTGTAAGTGGAATTTGTATTTTTAATTTGAGTCGTTATGCGAATACTGAAAATGTTACTTTAAAAATTAATTTTGTTCCTTTTGTAAAGACGGATGTTTCTCAGTGGTTTGAACATCTTGCCTGTGAGCATCCAGAAAAAACAGTATCTGAAATACTAGACGGTTTTTTAAATTATAAATTAGGAAATGAAATATTAAAATGTTCTCATATTCCTTCTCATTTCAATTATAAAGAACTTTCTCAATCTCAAAAAAATAGTTTAATGGAACATTTATCTCAGTTTCCTTTCCAGGTTATTGGAACGAAGGATTATTCAGATGGGCAAGTTTGTACAGGAGGTATTTCGTTAAAGGAAGTAGATTCTAATTTTCAATCTAAACGAGTTCCTAATCTTTATTTTACTGGTGAGATTTTAGATATTGATGGAGATTGTGGCGGTTATAATCTAGGCTTTGCTTGGATGAGTGGGATCGCAGTTGGTAAGGCCATTCTTTCAAGTGTTCGAGATGATTAAAAGTTCTATTTGCAAATTTAGAAAAATATGATATAATGGGATAGTCCGAGAGGTGAGAAGATGAGTATTCATAAAGAATATGATTTTGATTCTATTGTTAATGATATTACTAATCATCCTAAATTTTATGAATTAAAACATGAATTACATCATGGAATTAGTCGTTATGAGCATTCACTTAGAGTTGCTAGAATGACTTATTCTATCACTAAGAAATTACATCTTGATTATGAAAGAGCTACGAGAGCTGCATTGTTACATGATTTCTTTTTTGATGAAGAATTAAAGGAGTGTACACAAATGGAAACTTTTAAAAAGCATCCTCTTGTTGCACTTAAAAATGCTAAGGAATGTTTTGATATAGATTGTAAACAAGCAGATATGATAGAGACTCATATGTTTCCTGTTTGTAACCGTTTTCCTAAATATAAGGAAAGTTATGTGATGAGTACTTGTGATAAATTGGTGGCTGTTCATGAAATGTATCGTTATAAAGCATCATTAGTGATGGGTGTATGGCTTATTTTTATCTTTAATATGATTACTATTCAAAAATAAAATCATGCTATTCAGAAAATGGGATTATTTTTTTGTATTTTTTGAGTTTCTGTTAGGAAAAAAAAATTTTTAAAATAATGGCCAACTTTTTTGAATATGATGTGTAAATTCATATACATCCTATTTTTTTTTTGATATAATTA
>CANPWX010000115.1 GCA_947585065.1 uncultured Bacilli bacterium
TACGAAATTACAGGTAGCTATTCTAACACATGAAAAGCGAACATTTTGTCGAACGGTGTCGAATGGTTCAAAAAAGAGTGATTTTTTCACTCAATTTTAATAATAATCTAACTGTAACCACTATTTACCTCATTTGTAAATATATTCCAACTATACTCTCTATTTTCAATGCCTCAATTATTTATTTATTTTTAAAGAAAGGCTTTCTTGTTTTTTTAAATTTACTTTTTTACTTAAATAAACTCTAATTTCTCTTATTTCATCATATTCTAAAAATTTTAATTTTTCTAAAAAAGAATTTTTATTTTCTTTCATAGCTTCAATAGCTTCCTTGTATTCTTTACGAATATAATCTTTTTTTAAATAAGGCGAGAAATGATTATATAAGATATGCAATATTTTATCTTCTTTTTCAGAAAGAAATAAATCTTCAAAAGAAAAAGTAAGAATATTAGGATCCGTTATAATATCTAAATGAATATCTTTCCATTTAGGATAGATGTATTTTTCAATTTTTAATAATTCTGGGTTTGTTTCCGTAATCACCGAATCATTTTGTTTTAATATTTCTAATATTTCTTTTTTTGAATGTGTTAAAAAGATTTCATCAATAGTTTTTAAATCCATTGGTAAAACATAATCTTCCATATTATCACGTGAAATAGCAATTCCATACATCTTCATCACTTCCTTTTAAGGAAAATTATTATAGCACATCCTGTAAAGTTGTGTCAAATTTTAAAATAACTCTCTTAAATTTATTCTTCTTTATAATCACAATTTATACAGGCAATACCTTTTTTCTTTTCTGTTAATACTCCCCCACAATTAGGACATTTCTTTTCTATGGGTTTATCCCAACTTGCAAAATCACATTTTGGATAATGATTGCATCCATAAAAAATTTTTCCCTTTTTCGTTTTCTTTTCAATAATCATGCCATCACATTTAGGACAAGGCATAATTTCCGTAATTTGTTTTGCTTCTTTTTTTATATATTTACAATTAGGATAATTAGAGCAAGCTGTAAATTCACCAAATTTTCCTCTTCTTTTAACTAAAGGATTTCCACATTCAGGACAAATTTCTCCTGTTTTTTCTGCTTCCTTTTTTTCCATATTTTTAAATGCACTTTCTACCATTGGTTCAAACTCCTCATAAAAATCTTTTAAAACTTGAATATTATCTAAATTAGCTTCCGCAATTTTATCTAAATCATCTTCCATATGAGCTGTATATTCAACATTAACAATATTTGAGAAAAACTCTTGTAATTTATCTGTCGTTTCGATTCCCATTTTTGTTGGAACAAACTTTTTATCTTCAATAGTTACATATTCTCGATCTTTTAATGTTTGAATTGTTGGAGCATAGGTACTAGGTCTTCCTATTCCAAGACTTTCCATTTCTTTAATTAAACTACTTTCTGTGTATCTTGGTTCTGGTTTAGTAAAATGTTGTTCTTTGGTAATACTATCACTAACAATAACATCACTATTATAAGAAGCAAAATCAGGTAAAATGGTATCTTTTTGTTCTTCAAATTTATTATATACTTTTAAATATCCATCAAACTTTAAAACAGAACCAGTTGCTTTAAATTCATAACCATTATTTTCTAATAAAACTGTGGTATTAAGAAGTTTTGCTCCTGCCATAATACTTGCAAGCGCACGGTAGTAAATCAGTTCATAGAGTTTATATTCATCTGTCGTTAAATAGCTTTTTAAAGATTCTGGAGTACGAGAAATACTAGTAGGTCGAATACCTTCATGAGCATCTTGAATATTTTCTTTTTTCTTAGGTACTTTTACACTACCAACATACTCACTTCCATATTTCTTTTCAATATAAGACTTGGTTTCTGCTACAAACTCCATCGATACTCTTTCTGAATCCGTACGCATATAGGTAATTAAACCAATGCTACCTTCATTGGTATCTACTCCTTCATATAATCTTTGAGCTATACGCATCGTTTTCGTAGAAGGAAAACCTAATTTATTAGAAGCCATTTGTTGCATCGTTGTTGTTTTAAAAATTGGTTTACTATTACGAGTAGTCTCTTTCGATTCTACCGACTCAATTTGAAAAGCTTTCGAAAGGCTATCTAATATATCATTTGCTTCCCTTTCCCCTTTAATTTCGATTTTTTTACCCTTATATTTTTCTAAATCAGCCGTAAATTCTTTAAAGTCTGCGGTAATGGTCCAGTATTCTTCTGGAATAAATTTTTCAATTTCTCTTTCTCGATCTACAATGAGTTTTAACGCAACACTTTGCACACGTCCTGCACTTTTTCCACCCGTTTTACTTTGCATTAATTTACTTAATCGAAATCCAATAATTCGATCTAGTATTCTTCTTGTTTCTTGACTTTTTACTAAATCCTCATCAATTTTTCTTGGATTTTGTAAAGCATTTAAAACAACATCTTTTGTAATTTCATTAAAAGTGATTCTTTCATAATGATTTTCTTTAATTCCTAAATTATTTTTTAAATGCCAAGAAATAGCCTCTCCTTCACGGTCTGGGTCGGTTGCAAGATACACATAATCAGAAGATGCTACTTCCTTTTTCAAACTAGAAATTAACTTTTTCTTTCCTTTAATTGGAACATAATTAGCTTCAAAATTATGATCAACATCAACACCTAATCCAAACTTCCCTGTAGTAGCAAGGTCCATAATATGTCCCCCACTCGCGACAATTTTATAATCACTACCTAAAAATGCACTAATGGTTTTACTTTTATGTGGAGACTCCACAATCATTAATTTACTCATCCTTATTCTCCTTTTCTTTGAGTTGCTTTCGAGCTGTATCAAGATAATCAAAATAATTATTCACAATCGCAAGTTTACTCATTTCTTTTTTCTGATAAATCTCTGTATTAATTTTCCTTATCTCTTCTTCCGTATAAGTCTTATCACCAAAATATTCAATTTTTGAATCAATTGCATTATACCTTGCAACATCATCTTGCCATGAGCCATCTGCAAATACTACTCTACCAGAAAAATCATCAGAAAACAAGTCTTCTCCCAAATAGAGTCTAGGATCATACTCTATATCAAATAAATTCAATAAAGTTGGTAAAATATTCATATAAAATGTATTTTCCTGAAATGTTTTAGGTGAAAGCTTATTATTATAGATTAGAAAAGGAACTCTTTCTCTTTCATAAAACTCTGTTAAATCATAAGAAACCATTTTTTCAATATTTTCATCTGATAAAGAATAAGGATAATGATCACCAAACATAACAATCACTGTATCATCTAAAACACCCTTTTTTTCTAATTCAGATATTAAGACGCCTAAAGAATCATCTGTAACTTTTAATTTAGAAAGATATCTTTTTAATTCAGGAGAATAATCAGTATCATCAAATAAACTATAATATTTTTCTCCTAGTACACTATCATGATCATAAGGGGCATGAGCAGAAACAGTTGTAATCCAAGCCATAAATGGTTCATCTTGAGTAAATAGACTAGTCGCATGTTCCATAAGTTCTACATCACTTGGCCATTCATAATAAATACTTGAATCAAAAGAAATTCCTAACCGATTCCCATCATAGTAACAATTATAGGTATATCGCAAGTTTCAGAAAGTATTTTT
>CANPWX010000116.1 GCA_947585065.1 uncultured Bacilli bacterium
TATCCACAAGTTCTTCTTGCTACATTTAATTTGGCATGATCTCTATTTCCACATTGAGGGCAATACCATTCAAGATTATCATCAATTAATATTTCTCCACTGTATCCACATTCTTGGCAATAATCTGATTTTGTATTTAATTCTGCATACATTATATGATCATAGATAAATTGAATAACTTCTAAGACAACATCCACATTATTTGTTAAATTTGCAGTTTCTACATAGGAAATGGCTCCTCCAGGGCTAAGTTTTTGGAATTCACTTTCTAAACTTAATTTTTCAAACGCATCAATTTCTTCAAATACTGGAACATGATAAGAATTGGTAATATAATCTCTATCGGTAATTCCTTTAATTTTTCCAAAACGTTCTCTTAAGCATTTTGCAAATTTGTATGTTGTTGCTTCAATTGGGGTACCATATACACTGTAATCAATATCTTCTGCTTCTTTCCACATTTTACATGCATCATTTAATTTTTTCATAACTGCTAATCCAAATTCTGTTCCTTCTGCATGATCTGTATGGCTTTTACCAGTCATGTATTTTACACATTCATATAATCCGGCATATCCTAATGAAATTGTAGAATATCCATGATGAAGTAGTTCATGAATACTTTCTCCTTTTTTTAGTCTTGCTAATGCTCCGTGTTGCCATAGAATAGGCGCGA
Organism: uncultured Bacilli bacterium; assembly: GCA_947585065.1. GTDB lineage: Bacteria > Bacillota_I > Bacilli_A > RF39 > UBA660 > Ventrenecus. The sequence goes on from CANPWX010000116.1 coordinate 677, forward strand.
CATCACTTGTTGCTTGACTTAAACGTTTATGGCGAATTTGAAGTGCTCTGTGACATAGTTCTAGGCGTTCATCCATAATTTTCCAGAATGTATCCATATCTTTATCACTTGATAACGCTACATCTACTAGATTTAATGTTACAACTCCTTGATTGAAACGACCATAATATTTTGGCTTGCCATTTTCATCTACATAAGGAGTAAGAAATGAACGACAACCCATACATGGATAGCATTGACCATTTCCATTTTTATCAATTTTATTTTGTTTCATAATTTTTTCTGAAATATAATCTGGTACCATTCTCTTGGCTGTACATTTTGCCGCAAGTTCTGTTAAATAGTAATATTTGCTATCTTTATGGATATTATCTTCTTCAAGGATATAAAGAAGTTTTGGGAAAGCTGGAGTAATATATACACCGCATTCATTTTTCATTCCTTCAATTCTTTGTTTTAAAACTTCTTCAATAATCATCGCAAGTTCTTCTTTATATTCTGTTGTTTCTCCTAAGTACATACATACACTAAGAAAAGGTGCTTGACCATTCGTTGTTGTCATTGAATTAATTTGATATTGGAAAGTTTGTACTCCATCCGTAATTTCTTTTGCTAAATCTTCTTTTGTAAATTTTTCGATTTGTTCTTTTGTTAATTTTCTTTGTTTATATTTTTCTTCAATTCTTTTTTTACTTTCTCTTACAAAAGGTGCTAGATGGGTAAGAGTAATTGTTACTCCACCATATTGGCTTGAATTTACTGCTGTTATTATTTGAGTAGCAATTGTCATTGCAGTTAAAAAGCGATGTGGTTTTTCAATCATTACTCCATTAATACTCGTACCATTTTGAAGCATATCTTCTAGGTTAATTAAATCGCAGTTATGCATTGCATTTTGAGCAAAGTAATCAGCATCATGAAAATGAATTATTCCATCATCATGCGCTCTTACTATATCTTCTGGAAGTAAGAATCTTCTTGTAATATCGGTACTTGTAATACCTGCTATATAATCTCTTTGAGTGGTGATAATTTTGGCATTTTTATTAGAGTTTTCTGTATTCCAATATTCACTATCTCCATCAATTAATTCTTTAATTGCTAAATCGGTTGTGTTACTTTTTCTTACTAGTTCTCTTGTATAACGATACGTAATATATTTTTTTGCTAGAGCATATTTTCCAATAGACATTAATTTTTCTTCAATAATATCTTGAATGTCTTCTACTAGCATTCTTTTCTTTCCTAATTTTTCTATATAACGAATGATGTTTTTTATTTGGGTAGCACTCGCTTGATCCTCTTCTTCTACCTCTTGATTTGCTTTCATAATTGCTTCTTCAATTTTTTCTGGACAGTAGTCTACCATGTGTCCATCTCTTTTAATTATTTTCATATTTTTACTCCTCCCACGATAGTAACAGTATAGCACAACTAGAAAAAAACTTTTTGTTGCAATTGCAACATTTAAAAAAATATTTTATAATTATACAAAAGAGGTGTAAATATGCAAAAATTATTTGACAAAATAAGTGACAAACAAAAAGAAAAGCTTTTAAAATCTTTTGAATCTCATTCTTTTGAATACAAAAAAAACGCATATATTCATACGTTATTAAAAGAGGAAAAATCGATTGCTTTTATTGAAAAAGGTTATATTCAAATTTATAAAATGGAAAAAAATGGAAGTAAAGTTATTTTAGAAGAAGTAGAAGAAGGGGAAGTATTTGGTAATATGTTATCTAGTTTTATCCATTCTGATTTTGAAATTGTTGCTAAAGAAGATACTTTAATTACTTATATTGATTATCAAAGAATTTTTCAAAGTGATTTACTCACAAAATCTTATTATTTTGATTTTTTGCAAAATTTATTTTTGATTATTTCTGAAAAAGAAAAAGAAAAAAATGAGAGAATTACTATATTGACCCAAAAGACAATTCGTAATAAGTTGTTAGAATATTTTAAAATTATTTCTCGTAAAAATAATTCTAAATATATTTATCTTCCTTATAATTTTACAGACTTAGCCGATTATTTAGGAGTAGATCGGGCAGCGATGTCCAGAGAAATGAAGTATTTAAAAGAGGAAGGTTTTATTGAAGTCAAAGGAAAGAAAATCACTCTTTTGAAATTTAATCAACTTTTATTAACAGATTTATATGATTAAGATTATGGAGTTAGGATAACGCGAAAACTATTACTGCTATACGCTCGGCCGTAGTTACTATTGAACGCAAAGGTACCCGCGTCCGCGCCGAATGCAAAATTACCGCCACGATTGAACCACGGAGCACCGAAACTCACAAAGAAAGCATCGTCAGCATTCCATTCACTTACTCTTCTCACTACATCTTTACTAGTTGTTGTGTCTTTATATTTCACTGAATAAAATGTTCCTAACTCTTTTGTTGCATCTCCAAATAGTCCTCTGGCATATTCTTGATCTGTTTCACCATAAGCATATGTATCATAGTATCTTTTATCTGGCCATTGTAATCCTCGATCTGTTTCTGTCCATGTTGTTTTGGTTGTTTCTGTACCATCTGTCGGATAGGTTAATGTTCCTACAAAATTGGAATTATAATTATTATTTCTTCCACTTGCTGGTTTTCCTTCTTTATCTAACATCACTCCCATTACATATTCCCATGCTCCACCTGACATATCGTAGACTCCATAATAATTTCCTGTAGTGCTTGAAACAACACTTGCTGAATTACTATAATTATTTACATAATCTGTATTTTGTCCCAAGGTATTCCAGTCGTATTTATTGCAATTTTCATTAGAACCTGTATAACCACAAGTTGGTGGATTTACAGCTGAAGATCCCGTTACATAATTTCCCAAGTTATTAATTCTTACTTCTTCACAACTTCCATTTGGACATCTTCCATATTGACTATTAGTTAAATAGGCCACTGCTC
>CANPWX010000117.1 GCA_947585065.1 uncultured Bacilli bacterium
AAAAATTCAGGACTTATATGATATTTTTCCCAAATAAACTCACGGATTCTTTTTGTTTGATCATATTGGCAAAGTTGTTTATTTGCACACTTATCACGTATATCCATAAGTATATTTATAAATTCATTTTTAATAATAGAACTAAATTCTCCCAAATGATCGAATCGATAATTACGATATTCCTCGTTGTATTCTACTTCCATAACTTTTCCTTTTATAGCCCCATCATACTCAATAACTACAAGAAATCTATTATTTAAAATAGAAGTCGAATAAGTAAGTTTATTCTTCATATGCTGAAAGCCATACAAAATGAGTTTTTCTTTATCAATATTATATTGATGAAATAGTTCTTCTTCAATACTCATAACTAAAATCTCCTAACAAGATAGAAATTATTTATATTTTTCTTCATACTTCTTCAAAAAGGAATCATCTTCAAAATAATTAATTTTCATTGCATTTTTTACTTCTTTTAAAGTTTGATTGGCAACCTCACTCGCATGTTTCGAACCATTTTTTAATATTTCATAAACCTCATCTAATCTCGTTTCATAATATTTTCTTCTCTCACGAATAGGTATTAAAACTCTTTCAATTACTTGAAATAAAAATTTTTTAATTTTAACATCTCCAAGTCCACCATTTTCATAATGTTTCTTTAGTTCTTCTAAATTATGATACTCAGGTAAAAACTCTTTAAAATCCTCATCGGTTGCTAAAACATCTAAATAAATAAATACCGGATTATTTTTAGTATCTCCTTTATCTTCTATACGAATATGATTAGGATCCGTATACATTCCCATTACTTTTTGGCGAACAGTCTCTGTATCATCCGCGAGAAAAATACAATTTCCTAAACTTTTACTCATCTTAGCATTACCATCCGTTCCAGGAAGTCTAAGAGCAGAAGAGTGCTCTGGCAATACAGCATTAGGTTCCACCAAAACAGGTTCGTAAATACGATTAAAACTACGAACAATCTCACGTGCTTGCTCAATCATCGGAAGTTGATCTTCTCCTACAGGAATAATATTCGCTTTAAAAGCAGTAATATCCGCGGTTTGACTAATAGGATAAGTAAAGAAACCAACTGGAATATTCGCTTCAAAATTACGTAATTGAATTTCATTTTTCACTGTCGGATTTCTTTGAAGTCTTGCAACTGTCACCAAATTAGCATAAAAGAAAGTAAGTTCACATAAAGCAGAAACTTCGGATTGAACAAACAAAGTTACTTTATTCGGGTCTAGTCCCACGGATAAATAATCCAATGCAACTTCTAATAGATTCTCTCGAATTTTTTCAGGATGTTGAGAATTATCCGTTAAAGCTTGAGCATCTGCAATCATAATGAACATCTCTTCAAAATCTCCTTCATTTTGTAATTTGACACGATTTTGCAAAGAGCCTACATAATGTCCTAAATGAAGTCTTCCAGTCGGACGATCGCCAGTTAATATAATTTTTTTCACAAAAATCACTTCTTTCTATTTTCTTGCCCAATTAATAGGAGAAATCCCTTTGGACTCTAAAAATTGATTACATTTTGAAAAAGGTCTACTTCCAAAAAAGCCACTACGAGCAGAAAAAGGACTAGGATGAGGAGAAGTAATCACATAATGAATAGGATTTGTAATCAAGCTTCTTTTTTCTTTCGCAAAATTTCCCCATAATATAAAGACAACTGGTTCTTCTTTTAAATTAATTACTTTAATAATATAATCGGTAAGTTTTTCCCAGCCTAAATTTCTATGAGATGCTGGTTGATCTTTTTGAACAGTTAAAACTGCATTTAAAAGTAACACACCCTCCTGAGCCCATCCAGTTAAATCTCCATCCTCACGTATTGGAATCCCTAAATCATCATACAATTCTTTATATATGTTTTGCAGGGAAGGCGGTACTTTAATTCCTTTTTGAACAGAAAAAGATAGTCCATGAGCTTCCCCTTCTCCATGATAAGGATCTTGCCCCATAATCACTACTTTTACATTTTCATAAGGAGTTAATTTTAAAGCATTAAAAATATAATTTCGAGGTGGATAAACAGTATGAAGTAAATATTCATTTTCAATCATTCGATAAAAGTTTTTAAAGCCTTCACTATTCCAAATCACACTTAATTTTTCATCCCAACTATTTCCAATCATAAAAAGACTTCCTCTCTAATCAAATTTTAACATAAGAAAGATATTTTAGAAAGACTATTTATGATAACTTTCATGATGATTAATTTTAAACGAACGATAAATTTGTTCTAAAAGAATACCACGAAATAAACCATGGGGAAAAGTAAGGGAAGAAAAAGAAATAAGTTCATTGCATTTTTTCTTAAAGTCCTCATGTATTCCCAAAGAGCCACCAATCACAAAAGTAATGGTAGAATATGAAATAAACGTTGTATCAATTTTTTTAGCAAAATCTTCACTAGACAGCATTTTTCCATGAAGATCTAATCCAATCACATAATCTTTCTCTTTTATATATTTCAATAAACTATTTTTTTCTTCTTCTATAGTACTATCTGCAACTTCAATAATTTGAATAGGATGATACTTAGAAATTCGCGTTTTATAATCATTAATTAAATCGACTAAATATTTTTCCTTTATTTTACCCACGCACAGAATCTTTATCATTTGCTACAATTAATACCTCTCTTTGTCTTGCACAAAAAACCTCTGGTAATTCCTTTTCATATTCTTGAAAAGTATTTCTTAAAGTTTCTAAAGCCTTTTCTTCGTTATTATTCGTTTCCGATAAATGCATTAATATAATTTTTTTAGTATTTTCACGAACTAATTTTGTTAAGTAAAAACTGCTATCTTTATTAGATAAATGTCCCAAAGTCCCTAGTATTCTTTGTTTTAAATGTTTAGGATAAGGCCCATCTAGTAACATCTCAATATCATGATTACTCTCCATTAAATAATAGTCAGCACCTTCAAGCATCGGAAAATATTTACGATTTAAATAACCTGTATCTGTTAAATAAATGACTTTTGTACCATTTGTTTCAATTACAAAATTTCTGCCATCACTCACATCATGACTGGAATGAATAGAAGAAATTTTCACATTATTAATATAGAAACTATCCTCATAAAGAACAACATTTTCATAATTTGCTAAATAATCCAAATCTTGAAACATTTTTTCTGTAACATATACTTGCGGATGAAATTTTTTTAGAAAAACTTTTAAGGCACTCACATGATCATCATGCGTATGACTTATCACAATCGCATCAATCGAACAAGCATCTTCTTCAATTTCTTTTAGTTTTTCTGTGATATATTTGGCATTTTTTCCTAAATCAAACAAAATGCGAGTATCTTTATCTTTCACAAAGGTAGAGTTACCTTCCGAACCACTTGCTAAAACTGCTATTTTCATCGATACAAACTCCATGGATTGTACCAAACACCACCATGATTTGGCATTCCTGTTGTAAAGCTAAAGTGTAAATGGGAACCAGTAGAAGATCCACTACTACCCATGTATCCAATAATTTGCCCACGTTTTACTCGATCTCCAACATTCACCACTAAATCACTTTTCAT
>CANPWX010000118.1 GCA_947585065.1 uncultured Bacilli bacterium
CCACTTTAGTGGAGGCCAATAATAAAGCCTTTTAGGCGAAAATTAAAAACCACCAGCTAGGCTGGTGGAAATTTATTTAAAATTACTCTTAAAATTACTCCCACTTTGCATTTAAATATATTTATCGGTTGCTTGAACGATCTCCTTTCTAACTTTATATGATAGATGCCCGTAAACATCTATAGTCGTGCTAATTTTTTTATGTCCCATTCGCTTACTAAAAAAATATGCTTCTTTGCTTTCAGACATCATTGTAGCAGCATAAGTGTGTGTCGATCATCATGCGGTGTGTGATCTGAATTTAATTTTTCTAATATTTCTGTGTAAATATCATTAAACTCAATCAAGAAATTTTTATTATGTTCTACAAGATTACTAATAATCTTCATGCATTGGTATATTATTCTATTTATTTCAGCTTTTTAATACTAAAACAAAAAGGCTAGTCATTAACTAACCTTTGTAAAATGCCTAACGGCACTTGTCATAATATTGTACTTAAACAATATCGTAAAAAGTATTTCTACTCTTGTAAAAATTAGTCTTTTTTCTTTACTAATTTTGCAATTTGCTTTTTATTATTTCCTTTATTTTCTTCCCATTTCAGTGGAATTATGTCTTGTAAAGCCTCACTGGCAGTTATTGTAGGTCTTTTTAATTGAAAAAAACCTTTAGGAAATTTAGTAATTTCCTTTTTTTTCATAGTAAACATTTTTCCTTTCCTTCATCATAAAGAGACATCAAATGTTAAACCAAATCACAACTAAGTAATTACTACCGTATTTCCTAATTACACATTTTTCTCACTTCCTTTAATAATTTTTTACTGTTGCTTATAATTATATTATCATTAATTACAATTGTCAAATATTAATTTCGAATATATTGAATAGGTTTCATCTACTGATTATCATTACATAGAAAATTGTATTTAAACAAAAATGTAACAGTAAATATCTATCAATGTTTATGAACAATGAGGACAGCAAAACATAATAAAATAATTGACTTTTCAATAGGAACTTATTAAAATAATTTTTACGGTGATTTTATGAAAAATGTTAAATTTCAATATTTAATTGGTAAAAACTCATGTACGCAAGAATTTAATTTTTTTCCTTTTGAATTTCTGAATAAACAATTTCAAATGTCTATTCCTATAATTACCGGAATTTGTGTAAAAATAAAAGAAAAGAAAAAAGAAAAAATTCAAAAAATATATGTAGGAAAAGAACTAACTATTCAAGACTTTACTCGAAATCCAAAATTATATGAAAAATATGATATTGAATTAGAACAACTTGCCGATTTAGCGGTTTTAGGATATGATCGTATTTGTATTTTAAATTATAAAAAATACGATACAGTAATGGTAGGAGTAGAGAAAAGTGAACTTGTCGTACCCGATTACTTTGCTTTAAAAAAAATAATGTATTTAATGGAAGAAAAATTAAAAAATATATCCAAATAAAAACTTTACATGGTTTCTTTTTGTAAAGCTTTTTTTAAATTTTGATAATGATCTTCAAAAAAATGCACTCCATTTTGTTCTAATAGATGATAAACGGATACATCTTTTGTTTTTCGAATGTTATTTAAATAAAACATTATTTTTGTAGGATCCTTTTCTTCCATTAAATCTAAGAAAATTAAAAAACTAATAAAATATTTTGCAATTTCCATAGGATGATTAAGAAAAAGGGAAGAATAAAGGTCTTTCGTTTCCAATTCCAAATTTCTTTCTAACAAAGATTGTTCTATATCGATAGAACTAAAATTCTTTTTCTTCTGATAAGTTTTACAAACAATGTAAAAAAGTAAAAAATCATAAAAATTATCGCATCCATCTGCTATTAAATTATGATAAATAGCTTGACTATCTGGTGCGTAAAATCTTGTCATTAAGGCATCTCCAGCATAACCTTCGGTTTCCTTTAAATACCAATCATCTTGATTTTTTTGAGTATTTTTATCATATCGAAAAAAATAACTGTGAAACAATTCATGTTGTAATGTATGTAATAATTCGGTAGTAGAACCCTTTTGAATTAAAATAAATGGATAATAATGGTTCTTATAATAAAGAGAAAATGTTTCTCCCATATTGTTACTATCTTTAGTTTGCTTTAAAAAACTATGATTGGAAATAAAATATTTTTCAAAAAATTTTAAATAATTGGGATCATGAAGCCATTTAGCAAACTGATAAGTTGTATCTAAAATCTCTTTTTCCTTCCAATTATAGGTAGATACTGGTTGAGGTACTATATTAACATTTTCAAAAATAGGAGTACTTTTTAAAATCACTTCTTTTACCCAGTAAGGAATTCTTTGAAAATCTTCATAACTTTCCTTTTTTAAAATCCGATTTTTATCTAAATAACTTTCTTTGGAAAAAGAAAAAGATGGTTTCAATCCCATAATTCTTTTTAAATAAAGAATTTGTTTTAAATTTTCTAAAATAATTTCTTTTTCTTCCCGAGATGCACTTTTTAAATCTAGTTTTGCTTTACTTTCTAATTGATTTAATAACTCGTTATTCCAATTCCACATAGTCTCACCCCAAACAACGGAAAATATTTTAACAAATGTCAAGTAATTTGTAAAGAAAATGTTTGCTTTTTCCTAAAAAATGTAATATACTTTTATACGTAAGAAGTTTTTCTGAAGTTTTTAGATTCCTCATCTATTACTTTGGATAAACCGATTTAATGATTAGGAGGTATGTTTTATGGCTATGTCTAAGACTAGAAAACAAGAAATTATTAAAGAATTTCAAAAAAGTAAAAATGATGTGGGTTCTACAGAAGTTCAAATCGCTTTACTTACAGAAGAAATTAATAATTTAACAGAACACTTTAAGACACACATTCACGACTATCATTCCAAACGAGGATTACAAAAAATGGTAGGAAGAAGAAAAAAACTTTTAAATTATTTAAAAGACACAGATGTTGTTTCTTATCGTGAATTAATTAAAAAATTAGACTTAAGAAAGTAGGCACTATATTTTTTAGTGTCTTTTTATTGTTTAAAAGGAGGATATATGAAACGAGAATTTAAGTTAGATTTTTTTGGAAGAAAAATAGTAGTAGAAACTGGTTGGCTTGCCAAACAAGCAAATGCATCGGTTCTTGTTCGTGTCAATGATACAGTAATTTTAAGTGCAGTTGTCATGGGAAAAAATGTAATTACTCAAGATTTCTTTCCTTTACAAGTTCTATATCAAGAAAAACTCTATTCCGTAGGAAAAATTCCTGGGGGATTTATAAAAAGAGAAGGAAGACCTACGGATGAAGCAACTCTTGCAGCAAGAATTATTGATAGACCTTTAAGACCAATGTTTGATGAAAATTTAAGAAATGAAATTCAAGTGGTCAATACGGTTCTATCTGTAGATCAAGACAATTCCCCAATTATGGCGGCTTTGCTAGGATCTTCTCTTGCTCTATGTATTTCTGAAATTCCATTTGATGGACCAGTGGCAGGAGTAGTAGTAGGAAAAATTGGTAAAGAATTTATTATTAATCCAAGTGT
>CANPWX010000119.1 GCA_947585065.1 uncultured Bacilli bacterium
TGTTAGAGAAAAATTGTGAAATTTCCTTAATATCTGAAGTTACTGGCTTAACTCTGGAAGAAATTGATGCATTAAAAGAAAACAAATAGTTCTAATTGACAAAGAAGTCTTTTGGCTTCTTTTTTATTTTTGACAATGCTCACAATAATAGGAACTTCTACCACCAATTTTCATCTTCTGAATAATATTTTTACATTGATAACATTGCTCTCCTTCTCGTTTATGAACCATTAAGTATTGTTGAAATCTTCCAGTTACTCCTAAAGATGATGTATAACTTCTAATAGTTGTTCCACCCATTTCAATAGCTTTAGTAATAATTTTACGAGCCGAATTTTTAATTTTTTCACATTCCTGAATAGAAACAGCATCCCCATGTCTCATTGGATGAATACCAGCATCAAATAACACTTCATCAGCATAAATATTTCCTAACCCACTGATAATAGTTTGATCTAAAAGTAATGTTTTCATCGGAATATGCCTTTTATGAAATTTTTCATACAAATATTCTTTCGTTAAAGCATCTTGAATAGGTTCAATCCCTTGTTTCTTAATTCCTTCAAATTCGTACAAGCGATCTTTTTCAATCAATTTCATTCTGCCAAATTTTCTAGTATCATGGTAACGCATACTAAGATTATTTTCAAACACTATCTCAATATGCTCATGTTTTTCTATAGGATCACTGCTATCTTTTAAAAAATATTTACCTTCCATTCGTAAATGACTTAACAAATAATGAGTATCTGTTTCAAATAAAAGCCATTTTCCAATTCTTTGAATATCAATAAATTTTTTTCCAATTAAATGTTCTCTTACAAACTGCTCATCATTCAACAAAATAGGTTTATAAAAAACTTTAAAGTCCTTTATTTTTTGATTTAAAATTCTTAACTTTAACGTATTTCTTACGGTTTCTACTTCAGCAATTTCTGGCATAATTTTTGTCCTTTCCTTTTTTCCGCTTCTTGAACAAGCCACTCAAAAATTCTTGTATCATCTTCAATCTCTGGATGAAATTGTACCCCTAAAATTTTAGAATCATTCTCACGATACTCTATGGCCTCAATTACATGATCTTCACTTTCTGCACTAATAGAAAGTGAACTAGGCGTTCTTGCAATTTCATACGAATGAAGGCTGACAACATTTGCAATACTCCTTTGGTAGATTTCATATAAAAGAGTTTTCTTTTGAATATAAATCTCATGTTTAGCATTATTAATACTATTAGAATCCTTAATGATAGAATGTTGATGCAACAAATCATTTTGAACTTTTTTTAAATAAGGAATAAGTGATTTATTCTGATAATATACTTCCTGAAGACTAAGATAACTACAATTCTTAGAATCTTCTAAAATATTAAAATATAAAGCAATTGCCTGTGCCCCCAAGCAAATACCTAATAAAGGCTTTTTTTCTTGAATCGCATCATCTAAAACTGGAAAAAAGCTCTGCAAAATTTTTTTCCCACCTGGCCATAAATAGGCATCACAAAGTTCAGTATAAAGCATAGGATCTTCTTCTAATAATCCAACAGGAATGCCTCCTACCCTTCTGATTTTATCACTGTACATCGTAACAAAAGAAGTTCGATCTTGATAAGGGTTATTCTGTTCATTTGTTAAATTAAAAGTTGGAATAATTCCTACTACTATTTTATTTTGTATCATACCAATTCACTCCATAATCTTGACTTACCTTTAAAGGTACATCTAATTTTATGGTATTTTCCATTAAATCTTTCACAATTTTTTCCACTTTTTCTTTTTCACTATCTATTACATCAAAGATAAGTTCATCATGAACCTGTAAAATCATTTTCGTTTGAATTCCTTCTTTTTCAAAAGCATCATCTATTTCAACCATAACTTTTTTAATAATATCAGCACTTGTTCCTTGAATAGGAGTATTAAGAGCAATTCGTTCACCAGCTTGTCGCACCATAAATTGATTACTAGTAAGTTCAGGTATCTCCCTCTTTCGATTTAAAAGTGTCCGAACAGATCCCGTAGAATAGGCTTCCTCAATAATCGCATCCATATAATGTTTCACTCCAGGATATAATTCATAATATTTTTCAATAAATTTTTTAGCTTCTTGAGCACTGATACTTAAATTCTCACCTAAACCATAACCACTAATCCCATAAACAATTCCAAAAATAACGGCTTTCGCTGTACTACGCATCTCTTTACTAACTTCTGATTCACTAACTCCATAAATATCCGCGGCAACTTTTGTATGAATATCACTATCTTGAATAAAAGCCTCTTGTAATTCTTTCGAACCAGAAATATGTGCAAGAATACGAAGTTCTATTTGAGAATAATCAACACTTAAAAAACAATCATTACAAGGTAAAAAAGCTTTTCGAATTTTCTTTCCTTCTTCATCATGAACCGGGATATTTTGAAGATTTGGTTCCGTCGAAGAAAGTCTTCCCGTTCTTGCAAAATTTTGTTTAAAAATAGTATGAATCTTCCCATCTTCACGAATATAAGTTTCAAGTCCTTCCAAATAAGTAGAATAAAGTTTTGTTAAATTACGATACTCCAAAATTTTAGGAATAATCGGATGCATCGAAACTAATTTGTTCAAAACCTTAACATCAGTCTTATACCCTTTTTCGGTTTTCTTTCCCCCGGGTAAACCTAATTTTAAAAACAATATCTCTCCTAATTGCTTTGGACTTGAAATATTAAACTCTTCCCCAGCATATTCATAAATTTCTTGTGTTAAAAGATCAATCTTTACTTTTGTTTCCTCTTTCATAGTATCTAAAACAGAAACATCAACTTTCACACCTGTAATTTCCATTTTAGCAAGAACTGGTACAAGAGGCATTTCAATAGTATGAAATAACTCATACATATCATCTCTTTTTAAGTCTAATATAGCCCGATCTCTCATTTCTAAAACAAATTTACTCTTTAAAGCAATTTCCATTTTCCAATGATCTGTTAAAGAAGCTTTTTGTTTCCAAAGATTTTCTAAAAATTCCACTTGATACCCACTAGGTACCATGTAAAAAGCAATATCATCTTTACTACTATCTTGCAAAAGAGCATAAGTAATTTGAATATCAGTATTTACCTTAGGACAGAAAATCCCTTCTCTTTTTAAAGCAACAATTGCTTTTTTATAATCAAAGGTATACCAAACTTTATCTTTTAAATATTCAAATACTTTAGAAATCATAGAAGGTTCCACAAAGAAACTATCACTTTTACAAGATAAACCCATTCCTAAAATATTAGCAGTATGATAATTTCCTCCATCCATTTCTAAATAAAAACTATACTCACTATCATCTGGAAGATCCGTCACACGATCTAATACTTTTAAATCTAATTTAACTTCTGTTTCTTCCTTTTTAAGTCCTTTTAAAAACGAATAAAATTCTAATTCTTCATAAATTGCATATAATTCTTCACCTTCTTTTTTTAAATAACGTATATCTTCTAAATTCTTAACATTTAAAGG
>CANPWX010000120.1 GCA_947585065.1 uncultured Bacilli bacterium
AATGATGAATAATTACTGGTTTTTCATTTTCTTTTCGAATCGCACTAACATGGGAAAGACCTAAAATTTTATTCGTAAAAGAAATAATTTCTTCACTGGAACGATAGGTTTTTAATAATTCAATATAATTACTTTTCCATAAAGTATTTAGTTTATCTAAAGAATCATAATGATAATAAGGATTAATGTTTTGATGAATATCTCCTAAAATAGTGAAGGAAGCTTTTTTAAAAATTTTACTTAATATTTTATATTGTAAATAATTATAGTCTTGCGCTTCATCGATCACTACTTGTTCCATGTATTTATCATAATAAAAACCTTCTAAAAGTCCTTTTAAATAAACTAATATTAATGCATCTTCATAGGAAATCTCTTGTTTATTTCTTAATTTTTTTACATCTTCTTCTCGTAAGTTCCTTTTAAAAAATGGACTTTGGTAAAAATCAATTAAAAATTCTCGATAATCTTTCTTTATTCCTAAACTTTCCAATATTAATTTTTGATAAGTATTTTTCTTTCCACTTTTTCCACGATAATTGTTTTCACTCATTTTTAAAGCCATCTCACTAATTCTCTCAAAAAAAGGTAATGTACTATATCTTTCATGAAACATGGTATTTAATTCTTCTTTTGTATATTCAAATACATGATTTTCAATAAACCCAGTTTTAAATCGAGTCGTTTTTTCTAAATTTTTCACATAATATTCTATATCTTCTATGATCTCATCACTTTGTTTGTAAGTGATTAATTCTTTATTTTCTTTTTCGTTTTGATAATATCTGGATAAGAAATGAATAAATGTTTCCACAGATTTATATTCTGAAATAATTTTATGAAGATAATCATGAAATGTCGTTTGAACTGTATTTTCTTCTCCTAATTCAGGTAAAACGTTGGATATGTATTCGGTAAAAATTTGATTAGGTGAGAAAATTAAAATCTTTTCACTCGTTAAATTAGGAATTTTATAAAGTAAGAAGGCAATTCGATGTAAAGCAACAGAAGTTTTTCCACTTCCGGCAATTCCTTGAACAATCAAGTTTTTGTCTTTGACATTTCGTATCACTTTATTTTGTTCTTGTTGAATGGTATTTACAATATTTTTCATTTTTTCATTGGAGTTTTCTGCTAATACTTCTTGTAACATTTCATCATTTATATTTAACGAATTATCAAACACTCTCGTAAGAACTTGATTTTCAATTTTATATTGTCTTTTTCTTTCTAAATTTCCTTTTATGATTCCTTCTGGTGCAAAGTACTCGGAAGGACCCGTTTCAAAATCATAAAACAAACTACTTATAGGAGCCCGCCAATCATAAATGATATTTGTTAATTCATCTTTTTTTAAATAAGTCATACCAATATAAATGTCTTTCGATGGTTCCCCATCCTCTTGAAAACGAATAGAAGCAAAATAAGGAGAGGGTTTAATTTTCATTAATTTTTTAAAATAATTTCTTTCATCTAATAATAATTTTGCTTCCATTTCACTAGAAGTACGGACACTAGTTAATTCTTCGGCATCCATATCTCCCTTATTTTCCCATATATAACGAGAAAATTCTTGAGCCTTTTCTTTTGATTCAAAGATATGCTCTCCCATAGCATTTAATTTTTCTTCTAAAATATTACAAGTCGTGATTAAATGTTCTTTTTCAAATTCTAGTTCTTTTGCATCCATAATATACCTACCTCTTTTCTTTATTAAACGCAAAAAAGCCCGATTTTTATCGAGTTATCATCCAGTAAAAATAAATAAATGGTTATTAAATAAAAAAGTCAAATTAATTGTATCATATTTTCGATGGAATGCAAGAAAAAACGGGCAATTTTATTTTTTTTCATCCCAAAGATTTTGAAATACTTTTTGGTAACGTTCTACCACAATATCCCAAGTATACTCTGTATGAATTCTTTCTTTTGCTTGTTTTCCCATTTTTTCTTTTTCTTTTGGATCCATTTTCACAACTGTTTCTAAAATCTTTTTTAAAGAATTTTCTGTTTTCGAAAAATAAAGACAAGAAGATTCTCCCACTTCTTTATTATAGCAAACATCAAATAAAATATTTACATTGGTAATACTTAGTGCTTCTAGCAAAGAGGGATTAGTCCCACCAACAGAATGTCCATGAATATAAGCAGTCGCATTTTTACGAATATAAAGTAAGGATTCTTCATCATACAAAGTCCCAACAAACTTTATTCGTTTGTCCTCTTCAAAATGTGTCACTTCTTTTAAATGTTCCCAAAACTTATTTTGTTTTACATTACAAATTAAAACTAAATCTTGTTTCACATTGGACTTTAAGAATTCTCTTATCATTAATTCATAATTATTCTCAGGAATAAATCTTCCTACAATTAAAAAATAATGATTTTCTTTGATTTGATATTTTTGAAATAAATCTTTTACAATCTGTGTTTTTTTTGGATTTCTATTTTCATAAGCCCCAAAAGCGATAAATGATGTAGGTGTCGAATAAGAATACTCTTGATTTATATATTTTTCAATCGATTTTGAATCACATACACAGTAATCACTATAACGAATACAATATTTTTCACTAATTTTAAAACATTTCTTGATCCACCAAGACCACTTTTCTCTTTTCCATTCTAGTCCATCGGGATTAATAATCAAATATGCCCCCATTTTTTTAAATTTTCTATGCCAACTAGGAAAAAAAGGCCCCACTTTGCATCCTAATTCTAAAACAATTGCATTTTCTAATTTTTCTTTTTGAATATATTTTAAGAAATAACGAGTTGCACGAACAGTGAATGTAAACATTGTGACAAATCCTTGATTAGGAACGTAAATATAAGGGCAGATTACATTGTCAATTACTTTGACAGTGTTTTTTTCTTTTTTTTCATGAGTAAGCATGGGAACATAATATTGATACTCTTTATCTTTGGTATTCAGAATTAGATTTTTCACAAATGTTTCCCAGCCCCCATAAGAATATCCATATCCCCTAGAGCCAATAATTATAATATTTTTCATGCTATCACCTATATCCAATATGTTAAATATGAAATCGCTAAACTACAATAATAAATCAATTTTAAAAAGTATTTACGAATAGAACCGATATGATTATAATTTTCTTCATAATAAAACATACTCTCTTTTAATAATTTATATTTTTTTATTTTATTCAAACTTTTATTGACACTGACAGAGCAATTATGGTTTACACTGACAGAAGTGTCAACCATCGTAATTAATTGTTTTTCTTTTGCTTTTTTTCCAATAATATTTTCCTCATAATAAAGGAAGGTATGTGGATCAAAATGTTTTATTTTTTTAAAATCTTTCAAACGACTTAGGAAAAAACAACCAGAAAGCACATCTACTTTACTTAATTTTTCTTGATAATATTCTTTTGGATATCTTAACATTTTAGGAACAATTCTTTGAACAAAATTGATGGTAGATAGTACATCATGATAATATTTCGG
>CANPWX010000121.1 GCA_947585065.1 uncultured Bacilli bacterium
TAATTTTGATATTTGGTTGTTAATTCTGTTATTTTGTTTTCTAGTTCACTAGATTGATATGGTTTAGCTAAACAGGATGTATAGATTTCTTCTTTCTCTTTCTCTTCTTTTTCTTTCGCTAGAAGAGCTTGTTCTTCGCGGTATTTATCTAGTTCTAATCTACTTAAGTATTTTTCATTTCTTATGATATTTTCTTCTTGTTCTAAAATATAAAAATGATTAGCGATTAAAAATGAACCTAATAATACTAGACATACCACTAGTATTCTTAATATAAAAATTGTTGTTTCAACTCTTTTCCTCGCTTTTTCCATATACATCACTATTTAAATTATACTATATTTTTTTATTTTTGTTACATGATATTATAGAGGGTTTACTTTTATTTTCAATTAAATATTGTTTTCTTGGAAAGGCAATGCTAAAATATTTTTTAGAAAAAAAGAAGAAATTTTATATTTCTATTTCCAAGGAATGCAGATCTTAGGAGTTTATGTTTGATTTTAAAGAGGAGGAATTTAAAATGTTTGAATTAGTTTCAAAGTTTGAACCTAGTGGTGATCAACCAGAAGCAATACAAGAACTTGTTGAAGGTATTAAAAATGGTAAAAAGGAACAGGTTTTACTAGGTGCAACGGGAACAGGAAAAACTTTTACAATAGCAAATGTAATTAAAGAAGTGAATAAACCTACTTTAGTTTTAGCACATAATAAGACTTTAGCTGGTCAACTTTATGCAGAGTTTAAAGAGTTGTTTCCGAATAATCATGTAGAATATTTTGTTTCCTATTATGATTATTACCAACCAGAAGCTTATGTTCCTTCTAGTGATACTTATATTGAAAAAGATTCTTCTATTAATGATGAAATCGATGAACTACGCCATGCTGCGACTAGTGCTTTAATTAATTATAAAGATACAATTGTTGTTGCTTCCGTTTCCTGTATATATGGTATTGGTGAAAAAGAAGAATATGAGAAAAAAATGCTTATCTTAACCGTAGGGGATACCATACGGCGTAATGATATTATAAATAAACTAGTGGATATGGCTTATGAAAGAAATGATATTGATTTTCATCGTGGAACATTTCGGGTTCGTGGTGATATTATTGATGTTATTCCTGTGAATGAACACGCGCTTGGTGTTAGAATTGAGTTATTTGGAGATGAGATTGATTCTATCAGGCGTTTTGATCCCGTTACTGGGGCGATTGAAAAAAATATTAAAAGTACTACTCTTTCTCCTGCTAGTCATTTCGTTACTAGTGATGAAAAAATGTTAGAAGCTATTCGTAGGATTAAAGTGGAATTAGATGAACGTTTAGAAGAACTTAAAAATGCTGGAAAATTGATTGAAGAACAACGACTTCGCGAAAGAACAAATTATGATATAGAAATGTTACGAGAAACAGGTTTTTGCAGTGGTGTAGAAAATTATTCTCGACATCTGGCGCTTCGTGGGCCTGGGGAAACTCCTACTTGTTTAATTGATTTTTTTCCTGAGGATTTTCTTCTTGTTGTCGATGAATCCCATGTGACTTTACCTCAGGTTCGAGGTATGTATAATGGCGATCGGCAGCGAAAAATGACACTTGTGGATTACGGATTTCGCTTACCTAGTGCTTTAGATAACCGCCCATTACGTTTTGAAGAATTTGAAAGTAAAATTCATCAAGCTATTTATGTTTCAGCTACTCCAGGAGATTATGAACTTGAAAAAACAAATGGACATTTTGTAGAACAAATTATTCGACCAACGGGACTACTCGATCCAACAATTGAAGTAAAACCAAGTGAAGGTCAAATTGATGATATTATTGAACAAATACGAGTTCGCATAGCTAAAAATGAACGGGTTCTTATTACTACTCTTACTATCCGTATGAGTGAAGAACTTACGAATTATTTAAAAGAAATGAATATTAAAGTTGCTTATTTACATAACGAGATCAAAACATTAGAACGTTTAAAAATTATTCACGATTTAAGAATGGGAATTTATGATGTCGTTGTTGGTATCAATTTACTTCGTGAAGGTATTGATATTCCTGAAGTCAGTCTTATTTGTATTTTAGATGCAGACAAACAAGGATTTTTACGTAGTACGAGAAGTCTTGTTCAAACGATTGGTAGATGTGCAAGAAATGCAAATGGACATGTTATTATGTATGCTGATGTGGAATCAGATGCGATGAAAGAAGCTATAACAGAAACTCAAAGAAGAAGAAGTATTCAAGAAAAGTATAATGAAGAACATCATATTATCCCTAAAACAATTCAAAAAGAAATTAAAGAAGTAGTTACGAATGAAATCAAAGAAAAAGCGAAAAAGAAAACAATTACTAAGAAAGAAAAAGAAAAAATGTATCATGATATTGAAGTGGAAATGCAAAGAGCTGCAAAAAATCTTGATTTTGAAAGAGCTATGGAACTTCGAGATATCTTATATGAATTAAAGAGCGAGTAATGCTCTTTTTTCATAAAATAAAAAAGAGATATTATAAAATATCTGCTAAATTTAAGAATTCATAATCAAAAGATTTTGTATTTTCATTTTCTTCTATCCATAATTTTATATAATATGTTTTACTAACTCCAAGGGTTCCTTTATCCAATACAAAATAATAGTTTTGATCATCTTCTGAATTATAAAAATCTTTTAAATAGGAAACTTGATTATTATATTCTATTTTTACATGAGTATAATCTAAATCAGAACTTTTATTCACTCTTAATCCCAAAATATAATCCGTTTTTAAATGGGTACCGTTTACCATTTGAACTGTTTGATAAACCAACAGATTCTTTGCAATTTCATCTTTCAAGGATTGTAAAGTATAGTAATTTGTATATGGTTCTACATAGGCATAAGAAGTATTCCAATCCTTTTCTTTTTTTAAACGAATTGCTTCATTATTTTGTAAAGAATGCCATATCACGAAGGAAAAGATAAGAAAAAGTACGACAATTCCTATTTCTAACATTTTGAAATGTATTAATTTATTAATATTCTCCATAAAAAACAAACCCCCATATATCAAAATTTCTTTCAATATATGGGGTATTTTATCACATTTGCCGTAAAATGTCAAATTTGTGTCTAGTTGATATTATTTTTTCTTTTTTGGTAATTCGATTTTTTTAGGTAATTCTATGGTTTCTTTTTTCATTTGAGAAACCAATTTGTATTCTTTTTTCTTTATTGGATCTGGTTCATTGGCATGGCGATGAACTTTATACCGATTCGCAAGACTTTGTTCTATTTTTTCTTTGCGATCTTTTTTCTTCTGTTTTGCTTGATTTTCTTTTAATAATTTTAGTTCTACTTCATTTTTGGTAGTTTGTAAACGGAATATTTTGAGTACATCACTGATAATAATTAACAATGCTGGAATTACTACAACTATTAACCAACCACCTTTGGTTGCTAAGAAACCTTGAATTAATCC
>CANPWX010000122.1 GCA_947585065.1 uncultured Bacilli bacterium
CATTAAATACCGAGAAAAGTAAATGTGAAAACGGTAGTATTGTCTCATGGAATCAAGAACGATGGAGTGTAGAAATAAAAACAATCAGTACAACAAAGACAAAATGTTATTTATATTTTGAAGAACTTTATGAAGATAAAATATTAAATGGAGCAGTACCCGATTTAGGAAACGAGTTAGTAGCAATTACATTTAATGAAACAGGACAAGTGATCAAAGCTAATTTAGCAAGTGCATGGTATGATTATTCGAAACAAGAATGGGCAAATGCAGTAATATAACAAAAGAAGAGTATGAAGATGGTACATTAATACCAGAAGAAAATATTGAAAGTTATTTTGTATGGATACCAAGATATCGATATGAGTTATGGAATGGAGTAAAAGAAACCGATGGATTTGCCAAAGTAGCAAAAGATTTAGGAAGCGTTAATGCAAGTGAACAAAGTGAACTCAACCAATCCCGAAAAATAAATATTGTATTTGAAACAAAAAATAGTATGATTCAAAAAGGAGCAAACCAAGGTGATTGGTTCACACATCCTGCATTTGTATCATTTAATAGTAATGGATTTTGGACGGGAAAGTTTGAGACAGGATATAATCAAGATCCAGAAGGGGAAACTAGAGTAACACCTAATACATCCTGGACATTGGGAGGAGCTCATAAAGATGAAATTGCCCCAAATAAGATAATAATTAAACCAAATGTCTATAGTTGGAGTTACATAAAAGTAGCTGATGCATTTAAAACCGTTTATGAATACAAAAGAGAGTTAGACAGCCATATGATGAAGAATACAGAATGGGGAGCAGTAGCCTATTTAACAAATTCAGAGTATGGAAGATGTCCAAATGGAGTTTGTGAAGAAGTAAGAATCAATAATTCAGCAAACTATGTAACAGGATCATCAGCTGTAAATCCTCCTACTTGTGGCTATATAGGTTCTAATGAATTATGTAATAAATACGACTGGAATACCTTGGGACAAGATACAGATTATGTAAATAATTATAATAATTCCAAAAGTGTTGCTTCAAGCACCACAGGTAATTATACAGGAGTGTTTGATATGTCTGGAGGATCATGGGAATATGTAATGGGAGTAATGTTAGATAAAGAAGGACAACTAGTAAGTGGAAGAGATGACGATTTCAACTCAAATTTTGTAGGAACACTAATGCATCCAAAAGATTCATCCAAAACAGCATGGACAGAATCAGATGGAGGACTACAATGGCCAGATAGTAGATATTATGATACATATTCATATGCAGAAACAGATCAAGCATTTAATAGAGGACTATTTGGAGATGCAACCAAAGAATTAGGATTTTTTTATCAAATACAGCATGGTAATATAACAAGAAGGGTTAGTGAATGGAATGCTGATAATGCTTTCTTTGTATATAATGAAGATCCATGGTTTTTACGAAGTTCTTCGGGTTTAGATGGCACAGATGCAGGTATATTTTCATTTCGTAATGAGTATGGCCATGGCACTGGTGCTAGTTTTCGAGTTGTTTTAACCCCATGAGTATTAAAAAACAAAAAAGAGCAGCCAATATAATTTCCTCATCTAAGACTGTATCAATATACTTTTAACATAGACTGACGAAAATAGAATAATTAAATATATCCTAACGTTACTATATACCAAAAAAATGATTGCAAAAATAATTTTTCAGAAATTCTTAAAGTTATCAACTTTAAGTAAATTGTCTTTATTTGTTGTAATTATTATAACTCTTTTCTGATTATTTGAAAATATTATTTTTTGATTTTGTAGTCAAGTTGTAAATAAACCTATATTTTATCGAATAAAATTTCTGTTTTCTAAAAGTTGATAACTTTGAGAAAATGGAAAGGGTATCGTTATGAAATTAGAGAGATTTAAAAAGAGAAATAATAAGGTTATTGGTGTCGTACTATTTACTATCATTTGTATTCTATTAATAGGAAGTGTGATCCTTTATAAGACATTTGCAAGTTTTGAAGTAAATCATCACTTTAATATCATTAATGGAACAATCGAAGACACAGGAGATATTTATTTTGCCTTTTATTACGATGGAAATATTCATAAGGATATGCCTAGTAAAGATAGTGGATATATACTAGATGAAAGTAAAAGTTACTGTGGAATATTAGGAGAAAAAGAAGAAAGTATTAAACCCTCATTAGATAGAGAAACATGGACTATTGCTGTGACAGGAGTGACAACTTCAAGAACGAAATGTAATTTATATTTTAAAAATTATTATACCGTTAAAATAAATGAAAAAGAATATCGTGTATCAACGAATACAAATGAATTACAAATAGAAAATGAATTCACAGGAAATGTAATATTATGTAATAATGGGATTACAATAAAAGAAGAAAATGGAATCAATTTAAGTAATATAACTAAAGATAGTATATGTAATATTTATGAAACATCTAATTTAGCATTAGAACATATAGATAACAATGAAAATTACATATTCTTTTTAAAAGATGAACCAACATCAAGTGAGCTTACAATCTCAGAAACACAAAAAGTTACAATTGATTTAAATGGACATACAAAAAATGGGACTGTTAAGAATTATGGAACTTTATTTTTAAAATCTAGTAAAGAAAACCAAGGAATAATGCAAATGGGTGATAAAACTCTTTTATATGCTTATGGTAATTCTCATACAGAAATAGAAAATATAAAATTGATAAATAATAATGGACACACAATATATGCCCTGGAACAATCTTATATAAAAATTATAAACACTGAACTGGATAATACAACCTCTAATAATGTTTGTGGAATATTTACTTCTGAAACCGGTAAGTTAGAAATAGTAAATTCTAATATAAGTGCACCATATGGCATTGGAGGACATGGTGGATATATAAACATACAAGATTCTAATATTACTGCAACATTGTTAGTTGGAATTCAGACTAATGTTGATAAAGAAGGCAATGTAGTTCTTATTGGGAATACAACTATTACTGGTAATACATATGGAATATTGATATTTCAAGGCTCTCTTGAATTAAATGGTTCAAAAGAAGCATTTCCAATAGTAAAAAGTATAACTCAAAATGGAATAAGATTAGATTATGGAATATTTAACTATCAGTATGGTGAAATATATGGAAAGTTAGCAAATAATATACAAGGAGCTACATTAACAAGAAAAGGAACCATGTTAACAACGGAAGAAAAAGATGGAATGTATCATACATATTTACAATAATAAAAATTGCACAGCAAAAATGCCAAAAGTTGCACAACGAAAAAGAATATGATATAATGTCTAGCAAGTTATGGCATTTTTTGAGAATAAAAAAATGGTATAACGCCATTGTACCAAATTTCGAAAAGG
>CANPWX010000123.1 GCA_947585065.1 uncultured Bacilli bacterium
AAAAGAACAATGGAATATGCTACGACTTTATATGGAATTACAATGCAAGAACAAGGGGTATCAAAAGTTGTCAGTGTATCATTAGAAAATAAATAAAAAAATATTGCAAAAATCATATCCTTTTTTTGGGTTTCTTGGTATAATTATAACAGAATATGAGGGATTTATTATGTTTGGAAAAATTATTTATATTACAGAAAGTGTTGCACATATTGAAAATACTTTAAAAAATAATGATTCTATGGATTTTATGAATGTGCATGTTATTTTTGAAGCTCCTAATCAAAGAATTTTAGGTGAAATTGCAGAAATTAATCCTGATGTGATTAAAATTCGTTTTTTGGGGGAATATATTGATAATAAATATGTTAATGGTGTGATTCGAAAACCTTTGCTTTCTAGTAAAATACGAATTATTAATGAATCGGAGTTGAAAGAGTTAATTGGTGTTTCGGATCCTTCTTCCTTTGAACTTGGTAAAAGTGCTATTTATAAAGGGTTTTCTGTTTATGCGAAAATTAATTCTTTTTTCTCAAACCACTTTTTTATCTGTGGTAACTCTGGTGCTGGTAAATCTTATGGTACTTCGCGTATTATTCAAAATATTTTTAACCGTGGAGATATTGTTAATGAGAATGCGAAACTTTTTTTCTTCGATGCTTATGGTGAATATAAAAATGCTTTTAAGGGACTGAGTACTTATAATCCTAATTATCAATATAAATTTATTACTAGTAATGTTGTAGAAGCTGACGATTTTCCTTTGGAAATTCCTGTTAGTTTGTTAAAACTTGATGATATGGCTTTGCTTCTTCAGGCTAGTAATCATAGTCAATTACCAATTATTGAAAGAACGATTCGACTTGCTAAAATTTTTAGTCAAAATACGGAAGAAAGTGAACGTTATAAAAATCATTTAATTGCTAAAGCATTACTTGCTATTTTATTTAGTAATCAAACGACTGCTCATAAGAAAAACGAAATCTTTACTATTATTGAGGTTTGTCATACGGCTGATTTTAATTTTGATTCACGAATTGCTGGTCTTGGATATACTAGAAGTTTTTCTGAATGTTTTGAAATTGATTCCAATGGTAATTTTGGAGAGTCTGTGCTAATTACTGATTATATTTTAAAACATGTGGATGATACTTTAGAAGAAATGAAAGAACCTGAGATATTTTCTTATTCTATGCTTGATTTTTCAAGAGCTTTAGAGTTTACTTTGATTAGTGAGGGTTTTCAAAATAACAGTAAAGTTTATGATGATGCAATTATGATAAAGGTTCGACTTGCTAGTATATTAAATACGAAAGTTGGGACTTATTTTGTAAATAATGGATATGTTACTCCTGATGATTTTGTTCATAATGTTATCCAAAAGAATGGACGAAGTGCTCAGATTATTAATGTAAATTTAGAAGATGTTGATGATGTTTATGCTAAGGTTATTGTTAAAATTTTTTGTCGATTATTATTTGAGTATAGTAAAGGGCTTAAAGTACGTGCGAGTATGCCAATTCATATGATTTTAGAAGAAGCACATCGTTATATTCAGGCAGATAATGATACTTTTTTACTCGGTTATAATATTTTTGATCGTATTGCTAAAGAAGGTAGAAAGTATGGAGCTATTTTAGGTATTATTTCTCAAAGACCTGTTGAAATTAGCGATACAGTTGTGGCTCAGGTTTCTAATTTTTTAATCTTTAAAATGACTCATCCAAAGGATTTAAAATATATTGAGGAAATGCTTCCAAATATTTCAAGTGATGTTATTGAGAAACAAAAAACGTTACAGCCTGGAACTTGTGTTGCTTTTGGTGGGGCTTTTAAAATTCCAATGATTATTCGTTTGGATGCTCCAGATCCACCTCCTTATTCTTCTAACTGTGATATTTCTAAATGTTGGGTTCAAAAAGAAGAGACTGTGGTTCAAAATCAATATCCAGCAGAAAAGCCTGTAAGTAATGATGCTGGTTCAGAGAATAGTGTATTTTTTCAAACTCCTGTTTAGGGAGTTTTTCATTTGATTCCTTGAAATTATAAAAGTTGTATGATACAATGGATAGGCTGTGAAAAGAAAGGGTGCTTTTTTATGGAAATTTTTTTTATTGGTGGAGCTTATTATTTATTTTTTTGGGGAATTAAGGAATTGATTCATATTGGTAATACGTATGAGGTTTTGCAAGATATTCAAAAAATTGGTTCTTCTACTAGTTTTTGGATTTTAAATCAAAAATTAAGAAAGAAAAATTTTATTCAATGGATTCCTCTTTTGAATGTACTTGCAGAATGTCTCTTTACTTTTTATTATCAAGTTAATAAGAGTTCTGTTTTATTTCAATTACAGGGCATGAATGTTTTGAAACGTGAAGAAAAAGTAGAAAAATTATCAGAAGATCAAACTATTTATTCTAATGAAACTTATTTGAATGATTTGAGTGTATCTAAACCACTTACTTTAGAAAGAAAATTAAAAAAGTAGGTATAATTCTTAACCACTACCTGTGTAAAGTCAAAGAGGGTTACTTGTGTAATAAACATTTCTTTGATATAATGAGCTTACCAAATGGAAAGAGTAACATAAAACCGACTATGGTGATATATGGGAATCAGAATCTTCATATGGTGTTGAAAGCTAACCCATTAAGTGAGTTAGAATCCTAAAATATGAGAGAGATGCCCACCTGCGAGCGAGCGGGATTTTATCACACTTCTACCGTTTGGTTTTTCTTTGGAGTGAAACTTATGAATGATCGAATTTTAAAATTGATTTCAGAAGAGGATTTTGAGAAAATTCAATCGACGAATATCTTATTAATTGGACTTGGTGGAGTAGGAGGGTATGCTTTCGAATCTCTTGTTCGTTCAGGCTTTCTTTCTATTACTGTGATTGATAAAGATGTTTTTGAAGAGACTAATTTAAATCGACAAATTTTAGCTCTTTCTTCTACGATTGGACTTCCTAAAGTTTTAGCTGCCTGTGAACGTGCACAGAAAATTAATAAAAATGTTACTATTCAAACTTTGCAGAAAAAATTATTAGCAAGCGATATTACTGATGATTTTTTAAAACCTTTTCATTATATTATTGATGCTTGTGATGATGTATCAGTGAAGATTACTTTGATGCGAAAATGTAATATTTTAAAAAAGAAACTGATCTCGGCGATGGGATGTGCGAATCGAACTCATCCTGAGGAATTAGAAATTGTTCGACTTAAAGATACGAAATGTGATCCACTTGCACGTAGGATACGAATGGAATTAAAAAATGAAAAACAACTTCTTTCTACTTGGGTTGTTTGTAGCAAAGAAGTTCCTAAAAAACAAAAAGAACTGGGTACGTTCAACCTAGTTCCGAT
>CANPWX010000124.1 GCA_947585065.1 uncultured Bacilli bacterium
AAGACTTACTGAATGACAGTAAAGAGTATACTTATGATGAGATGGCTCAGTTACTCGGAAGGGAACCATCAGAAATAAATCAAATATATAACTTAATAGATTTTATGAATCAAACAATCACAATGACTCCTTATGAAGTAGTAAA
The DNA here is from genome assembly GCA_947585065.1 of uncultured Bacilli bacterium. Lineage (GTDB taxonomy): Bacteria > Bacillota_I > Bacilli_A > RF39 > UBA660 > Ventrenecus. Next base: position 146 of record CANPWX010000124.1, read on the forward strand.
TATGCTATTAGAAAATAAAGAAAGTTTAGAAGAAACGACAAGAAATAAATTAATATTACTCCAAACAATAATGACAAATAGTATAAAAGATCAAAAATTTTCTTATCAAGAATGTGCAAAACTATTTGGCATGGATGAAACGTTAGTAAAAAAAATCTATACATTATTTATATATAGCAAGAAAGATACCACAATGACTCCTCAAGAATTTGTAAACTTTTTATTATCACATCAAAAAGATAGTCTTTTAGAAGCCAATATTTCACCAGATACCATTCAAGAGTTAAATTTGATACAAACAATAATGACAAATGTTTTAAATGATACAGCATTAGATAGTAAAAAAATGGCAAACTTATTAAATATAAAGGAAGAAGATATCAATTTATTGTACGGTTTGTATAACTCCATATATATAAATAAAAATATTACAATTTCTTTAAAAGATTTTATTTCATTTTTACTTCAAGATGTTATAAAAAATCCAGAATATTCTAGTAACTTTAATTCTGAAACTATCAAAAAACTAAATACTTTAAATACAATTATGAATAATAGTTTAAATAATAGGAAATATACTGCAGAAGAAATATTTGCCATTACAAGTACACTTTCAAACGATATTGAAAAAAATGATATTGAAGTATTATATGTTTATTATGGAAGTGAAAAAGAATATGATGAGAACTGGCAAATGACAGTAGAAGAATTTGTGAACTATCTAAATAATACCATTTTAACAGAAGAAAGATATGAAGGATTTATTGAAGAGAATGAGAAAGAAGAAATAACAGATGCCAAATCAACCATTCAAGATGCAAAAGATCTATTAATAGGAAAAAATTATGCCAGAGTAGTATTAAATACAAAATGGGATTTAGAAGGAGAAGAAACTTTTACAACAATAGAAGAAATTCAAAAAGATTTAAAACAAGATTTAAGTGAGGTATATGTAATTGGTGATTCTCCAATGGCCTATGAAATGAGTCAAACATTTGATAATGAATTAAATTTAATTACAATAATCACAATGATAGCTATCTTTATAGTAGTAGCGTTTACCTTTCATTCAGTCTTAATACCATTTCTATTAGTACTTACTATTCAATGTGCTGTTTATTTAACAATGGGAATACTATCAATAACAGGTGAAAATGTTTACTTTATAGCAATATTAATTGTTCAAAGTATTTTAATGGGTGCGACAATAGACTACGCTATTTTATATACTTCATACTATTTAGAACATCGAAAAACATTAGGAGTAAAAGAATCTTTAATAGAGTCCTATAATAAATCAATCAATACCATTTTAACTTCAAGTTCTATTTTGATTTTAGTAACATTAATTATCGCTTTTTTCGCGTCAGCCATAGCTGCAAAAATATGCAAAACAATATCAGAAGGAACCTTATGCTCGACAATTTTAATTCTTGTATTCTTACCAGCTATTCTAGCATTATGTGATAAATGGATTGTAAAAAAGAAAGAAAAATAAGAAAAAACAAATAGGTTATTTTCTTTTTTCTTTTCATATGATAATCTATTAAAAAGAAGGTTGAGTATGAAATATAATAAAAAAGCATTTTTTATAAGTGGAAAGTATGCATCGAGTAGAGAAGAGAAAACTGAAAATGAAGAAGAAAAATTATTAGAGATTCTATTCGATATATTTGCAAAAGAACTAGAAAATAAAAAAGATAAAAAAGGAATAATTAGAATAAAATTAGATTTTGGACAAGCAAATAGGTTAGTAAATGAAAAATTTGAATCATTGGCTAGAAATTATTGTATCTATTTCGCATCGGTAAATAATATAACTTCGGAATATGAACTAATTTGGGATTATCAAACCTATTATGATGCTTTGAATTTTCAAGAAGAAATTATTCCTGATAAATATAAAGCCCTAGCAAAAAAAGCAATATTAGATGGAGCAGAATTACCTTTAAAATATAAATTAAGAATTTTAAAAGTAGCTTTAGATAAATTAAAAGAATGTAAAAAAGAATATGAAAAAGAAATAGAAAAAAAGAAATTATTTAAAAAAAATTAAAAATCATACCATAGAAAAACTTCACCATTAGAATCAGTAAATTTTAAAGAATAAATATAACCAAAAAAATGATACATTGCTTCTTCCATCCAATTAGATTTTCCTAAATAATTACTAGTTCTAGGTATATTTTTAGCAAGATTTGTTGTTTCAAAAATTTCACTATCTACAAATATATCATTTTTATAAACCCGAACTACATAACCATTATTTAATTTTTCAAATGTAGCTTTAATTTTAAATTTTTCGTTTTCATTTAAAAAATGAGGACGTGCAAAAAAGGATATAGATGAATCATAACGAATAGAAATTTCTAAATCAAAAGTATCTCTTCCTACTACAAAAAGTAAATTATTACTATTCCTGCCATTACCAAAATCGTAAATACGATTCCATCCAGACAAAGAAATAGCTTTAAATTCAGTTTCCACTGTAAATCCATTTGCCCAATCAATTGTTTCTGGTAATTCTGCAACTTGAACATAATCATCTATTCCATCAAAATAAATTCCTAAATTTCCATCTTCGTCTGCTTGTATTTTTGTGCCTTCCATAAACGTCCCGTTATAACCATTTCCAGATAAATCATAAAGAGTTTGATCATCATAAGTTTTTTTAAAATACAAATTGCATTTTGTTCTGGATGAAGTCATTCCTGTAACTACAATAGACCAAGTATCACGATCTAAAGAGGGAATAATGGATGGATCTCTATCACCATTTATTCCACAGAAAGATTGTTTATCATCTAACATATAACCTTCTTCTTTGTGAGGCATTTCTTTTTGAATAGTGTTATCAACATAAAAAGCAAAGTAAATATCACCAGAGTTTTCAATTTCACCATTAATAATATTAAAGTGATGATTGACTTCAAAACTTGCAAATGTCTTATATAGGATTACACTTCCTATTAGTAATATACAAATGATAGTAAATAGTAGGACACCAATAACCTTATTATTTCTCTTTTTAAATCTCTCTAATTTCATAACTATACCCTTTCTATTTTCTCAAAGTTATCTACTTTTAGAAAACAGAAATTTTATCAAATAAATACGGGATTTACAAAGAGGTTGACTACAAAATCAAAAAATATTATTTTCAAATAACCAGAAAAGAGTTATAATAATTACAACAAATAAAGATAATT
>CANPWX010000125.1 GCA_947585065.1 uncultured Bacilli bacterium
CGATATTGATCTTTTTTTCTTTTAATAAATCATAATAGGAAACTATTACATCTTCTAATATATCGTTTATACAAATCTTTTCGAAATGAAATCGATTTAAATCAAAACTTCTTGTGTAATCAAATAATTGTTCCGTTAGTTGAATCAATTCCTCTGTTTTTTTCTCTAGTATTTTTCTGTATTTTTTTACTTTCTGCTCATCTTTTTCTTCCTTTAATAAATTAATATATCCTTTTATGGCTGTCAATGGAGTTCTTAAATCATGAGAAATATTTGTTATTGATTTATATAGTTCTCTATTGCCATTATTATATTGTAATTCTTTTTCATGAAGACGTTTTAAATTTTTATTTAATTCATTTGCTAAATAATTAATATTTTTATTACGAGTAGAAATAGTAATTAGATTATTTGTTCCTGATATTTTTTTGTTTATTTGATGTTCAATATCTTTTAATGATTTATTCATGATGATTATTTTAATGATTAAAGTAATTATAATGATCATTAAAACAACAATAGCTAATAGGATAAAAATATTCATTGCTATCCATCCTTTCACTAATATTTTAACATTTAATTTAAATTCTTTTTATTTATAACAGTGAGACCTAAAAAATTAATTATAATAATAAATAGTAAGGAATAGAACCATAAAAATTGATAATTATCTGTTAAATTAATAATTAAAAATCCTTGACCAATTGGAATACTACTCAAAACAAATTCATAAATACTGTGCAATTTTCTGTTTTCACAAGCCATATATTTTCCTATGATATTACTACATGTAATGAAACCCCAGATAACCGTGATAAAAGAAACAGAAATAGATGATATTTTATCAAAAGACATGGCAATAAAATTAAATAAAGAGGCATAACTCATGTTAAGAAAGATCGAATCAACTATTAAAAATAGTAATTTATTTATTGGTATAGTAATATCAGGCACTAAAAATATGCTAATTAAAACTGTCCCTAAAATAAAACTACAAGAAAATAATAAATTAACAAAGTTAATAGTTATTAAATTTGCTAAATAAATATGATTTCTTTTATGCCCTATAATAATCATATTTTTTAGAATTCCATTCCCATATAAAGGCATCATAAAAATTGTTGTAAATATTGGTAAGATTACCCAGCCATTTGGTAAAAATTGAAATAAAACGTTACCTAACTCGTTTGAACAATTCACACACTCTTTAGGATGAAGTCCATTATAATTAATATAAATATACATACCTAAGAGAAATGAGATACTGAATAGGATCCAAAAACTTTTGCTTTTTTTTAAACGATAAAAATTAGCCGATAATATCTTAATCATTATTCTCACCTACTACTTTCAAAAAGTAATTTTCTAATGATTCATTTTTTTCTTTTATATTTTTCACTATACAATTTTTTTTCGCAAGATCTAATATAATTTTAGAAATGTTGGTTGTTTTATATAAGAAAATAGTATTATCATTTATAACATCATAATCAATATTCTTTTCTTCAAAATATTTTATAGCCTCTTTCTGATTATTTATTTGTATTTCGACTTTTTTTCTTAGATATTTGTTTAAATTTTCTGCACTAATTTCTTTTATTAGTTTTCCCTTATCTATAAAACCATAGTTAGTCGCGATTTTTGATAATTCATCAAGATAATGACTTGATATTAATATTGTGATTCCTTTTTCTTTATTTAATTTTAATAGTAATTCCCTCATATCAATAATACCTTCTGGATCCAGCCCATTCATTGGTTCATCTAAAATTAATATGTCGGGATTACTAGCAAGAGCAAGGGCAATTCCTAATCTTTGTTTCATACCTAATGAAAAGTTGACCACTTTTTTATTATTTGTTTCTTTTAAATTTACTAATTCTAGTAGTTCATCTATTCCATCTAAACTTGGCATACCAATTATTTTATATTGATGAATTATATTATCTTTGGCTGTCATATTAAGTAATAATCCAGGTGTTTCAACTATTGCACTTAGTTTTTGTCTTTCTTCATAAATTTCTTTTTCTTTCAAGGAAACTCCATTAATAAAGTATGTTCCAGAAGATGGCTCTTGTAAACCACATATTACTCGAATCAGAGTTGTTTTGCCAGCTCCGTTCTTACCAATCAATCCATATATTGCACATTTTTCAAGATGCATATTCACATGATCTAATGCTGTAAAATTTTTATATCTTTGAGTTAAACTTTTTGTTTCTATTATATATTGCATAATCTTTTTCTCCTTTTCTATTCAGTCTAAATGAAAATTGTTAAGAGAATGGTTAAGAAAAAGTTAAGATATGGTTAAGATTTACTTATCAAAAATTTTATATCCGATTCCCCAAATAGATTCAATATAATTCTGGTTGGAATAGTTATGAATTTTCTTTTTTAAATTACTTATATGAACTTTTAAAGAATTTTCATCGCAGTCTGGTGTATCTTGACTAATTAGTTCTAGTAATTTATTTTTTGGAATAATTTGTTTAGAATTTAAGATCAATTGTTTTAAAATTGCATACTCTGTTTTTGTTAATTTTATTTTATTGTTATTTATTAATAACGTACTATTATCATTCAACAATTTTAATTCTTTAAAGCATAAATCTCTATTTTTTTCCTTGCTATTTCTTAAGTGAACTTGAACTCTTGCAAGTAATTCTTCGTTATTAAATGGTTTTGTTATATAATCTGTCGCACCATTCAACAAATTATCAACTTTATCTTTTATAGAAACTTTTGCACTGATAACAATAATTGGAATATCATACACTTTTTTAATTATTTCTTCTCCACTTAATCCTGGTAGCATTAAATCTAATATTATTAAATCTGGTTGTTCTTTTTCTATTAGCCCCATAGCTTCTGTTCCAGAGAAAGCATCTACTAGTATGTATTCTTTTAAAAGTAACTCTTTTATTAAATTATGAATACTCATATCATCTTCAACTATTAAGATTTTTTTCATTTTAAATCCCACTTTTCTAAATTATTGTATCATATATACTTTTCAATGAAGAATTATAATAAAAGTTTTATACAATCAATCTCAAAGTTACCTACTTTGAGTAAATTGTCTTTATTTGTTGTATTTATTATAACTCTTTTCCAGTTATTTGAAAATATTATTTTTTGATTTTGTAGTCAAGTAGTTAATAAACCTATATTTTATTGTATCTTTTTTCTGTTTTCTAAAAGTAGGTAACTTTGAGAAAATAGAAAGGGTATTGTTATGAAACTAGAAAAATTTAAAGAGAAAAATAATAAGGTAATTGGTGTCGTTTTATTTACTATAATATGTATAGCATTAATAGGAAGTGTGATCCTTTATAAAACATT
>CANPWX010000126.1 GCA_947585065.1 uncultured Bacilli bacterium
TAGATAAAAAATATAAAGGAAATCATGAAAAAATAGAAGTAGGATTAGATGCCTACATATATAAAAAGAAAACAAATAGAGATTTATACAAAGAAAAATTAGCAGATACCTTACTACCAAAAACAAAATGGACAGAAGAATTACAAAATGCTTTAAATGAAGTTTATTTTAAAACATTTCAAAAAGAAAATATAGGAAAAATTTACAAACAAAGTGTTCATACAGGAAACTTTTTATTAAGATTTGGAGTCACAGACAAAACAGGAATAAAAAAGAAAATTTATAAAATAAAAGATAAAATATTCCCAGGAAATAGAATGTATCAATATCTTTCCTTTTACATTCCTAACATTAATGAAACATTAGCAAATACACAGCATGAAAGATGGCATCATCCCATCACAAATGAAATAAGTACAAAATCATTTGAAGATTTATATAACGATGCTGCACAAGATGTTTGTAATATGATTGAAAATACAGAAAAATATTTTGAACATAAAATAACCAAACAAGAACTACTAAAAATAATTGGAAATAATTCTTATACGACTGGACTTCCATGTGATCAAAATAACAGAATGAAATATTTTAAACATTAATCAACAGATAAAACATAAGGCAAATCATAAGTTCCATTTCCAGAAATAATTTTTACATTATTACTCAAATAAACTGAAGGATATATCTGTTTAGATGAAGAAGTAACATCACCATAAACATGGCCAAATGAACTAATCATATAAGCAGTCCAAGCAGTTGAAGAAGGAGTTAAAGTCCAATCATTAGTCTGATGGTAAAGCCAATCGTTAGCTTGACAATCAAAATCAGACCATTGAAACAAATTATAACCGAAACAACTCATTCGATCCAAATTCGTTCCACCACTGGTTGCATAACCATAGTCGCTTGGATATATTAACCCAATTGTACCATTTGATGTATAAGGATTACTAACAAAAGTACTATCACTTCTTTCAATATTATAAAACATAGATGTAGTTAAATCATTAGTGTCTCCTCCACCAATATTCCACACAATATTATGATCTAGCATCTTTATAACATTTTCAGAAAAACCATTTTCTATATTTTTCAATACCTCACTTAAAGAAGAAGTCTCCCAATTGGCATCACCCTTTAAATTCCAAGGATACTCGCCAATAGATTGATCTTTTACCAATTTTACCCTTTGCTCAATTTTATTATCATCCATCATAACATTCACAAGACCAATCATTCGCCATTTTTCTTCGTTAAACTCTACATAGTTATGAGGATTCTTTCCAGCAAATCGATATTCAACTTTAGAGAAGTCTGTATCATTTAATGTTCCATCTACTTCTTCATGAAAAACTTCATAAAGCCCATCACCACTTGTTACAGCCTTAACAGATTTTCCTAAAATAAATGTCCCTTTTACGAATTTTAAATTGCATTTCGTTCTATTAGTTGTGATTCCCGTAAGATAAATTCCAAATTCATCCGTTAAAGATACTTTAATACTAGGATCAAGTTCTCCATTTACTCCACAATAACTATTTTCTTCATCTAATATATATCCACTTTCTTTATTAGGCATCTCAGTCTGAATCTGATTATCAACATAAAAAGCAAAATAAATATTTCCAATATCTTCTATTTTTCCATTAATAATATTAAAATTATGATTCACATTAAAACTTGCAAATGTCTTATAAAGAATTACACTTCCTATTAGTAATATACAAATAATAGTAAATAAAACGACACCAATCATCTTATTATTTCTCTCTTTAAATCTCTCTAATTTCATAGTTCTACCCTTTCCATTTTCTCAAAGTTAACAACTTTTCAAATAACTAGAAAAGAGTTATAATAATTACAATAAATAAAGACAATTTACTCAAAGTTGTTAACTTTGAGATAGTATTACAAAAAATAAATTATAAACTTTGTAAAACTTCAGCTAAATATTTAGAAAATTCTTGAATATATTCTTTATCTTGAAGTTTCTTTCTCTCATTAGCATTAGATAAAAAACCACACTCTATTAAAACACCAGGTATAGTTAATTTAGAATACATATAAATAGAATCAGATATTTTTTTAATTTCTCTACTTGTTTTTAATTGAGAATTTAAATACTCTTGTATCTTCTGAGCCATTTCTTTATTTTCTTTTAAAACATTAGAATAAAAAACTTGCGCACCTGAATAACTACTATCATTTAAATAATTCAAATGAATAGAAACATAAAGATTCGCCCCACTCTGATTAATAAAAGAAATACGATGATCAAAATCACTTTTCTTACGATAATAAGCTTTAGGGGTAGCAAGATCATAATCTCCATCTCTGGTTAAATAGACTTTAACATTTTTCTTTTCTAGTTCTTCTTTCAAAGCCAAACTAATTTTTAAATTAATATCCTTTTCATAAACAGTACCAACAACTGTACCAGGATCTACTCCACCATGTCCAACATCAATAATAATGGTTTTAGAAGAATTAGAAGAATCAGCAAAAACAAATGGTAAAGAAAACAAAAAAGCAAAAAACAAAAATAAAAAAAGACATACATAATTATTTTTCATAATAATATATATGTCCTAATAATTTATTTAATGAATTTTAATAAGTATTTTTTTCATTGCCTGATAACGATAAGTTCCTTGTAATTCCTCTTCATTTAATTCATTAAAAGGTTTTTGATATCCATCTAATAAAAACACAGCATAAAAATATGGTTTCTTTAATTCTCCCAAAATTTCAGTAGCAATTTTTCCTTTACTTTCACCAAATTCTTGAAAATAAGTTCCATCAGGCATCATACAAGTAACAACCGCACGATAATAAGCACTTCGATCTTTATTTTTTAAATTTCTAAGTAACTTATGAACACATTCATATTTAGGAAGATTTGGATTTTTCAAAATTTCTTCATCAGCATATCTTGCAGTAAAAACACCAGGTTCTCCATTCAATGAATCACAAAAAAGTCCAGCATCATCTGTAATAATAGGATATTGTATTTGATGATCTTTACAAAAATCATAAATAGCTTTTGCTTTAATCAAAGAATTTTCTTCTATAGTTTTTCCATTCTCTTCTATTTCTCCTCTATCCCATCCAATATCTATCATACTTAATACTTGCATATCCAAATTTAATTCATGAATAATATTTTGCAAATCTTCTGCCTTTCTTGGATTAGTTGAACCAAATATTATTTTCATAACTCCACCTCTTTCCTATTTATTATACATCACAAATTTTATTTATTCAATTCTCTTACTATCATAAGGAAAACAA
>CANPWX010000127.1 GCA_947585065.1 uncultured Bacilli bacterium
ACATTATTTGATTTTCTGTTTACACAATATTTACAATCAAAGATACAACAATTTGTCATAAGTATTTTTAATAAGGAAATACATCTTCCATCTTTCGAGAAAGAATGGCATATTCCGGATATTGCCCCATTTCCTATCCCTCCTTCATTTTTTCTATTGCTACCACTGGAGGAACAAGAAGCATCATATTTTGCAGAATCGGATAATATAATTAATTTTTCTTTCAAAGTCATCTTTCTCACCCATTTCATTATATAATATTTTTATGAAAATGTCACGAACAAATGATTGCTAATTTTTGGCAAAAAAAAGACCATTGACTTCCATCAACAGTCTACAATGACTCGCTTTTAACTTTCCGTTTCTTCTTTGGTAATTACACGATATCCAAAGATTGCTCCAATAATGGCCACTACTGCGAATATAAAAATAATCACTATTGCATTTGATCCATTATTTTCTTCTACTGGATCATCTAAAACATCTTGCACTACATCATAAAATTCTGTTTTATCTTGAAGACTTGCGAATTTTGTTTTAATATCTTCATCATACGTATTTATATAGCCATCAAATGTTTCATCTCCGACAACCATATAAGGATATCCTTTTGGAACAAAATTAAATTTTGCACCTACTTTTTTATAAAGATCCCAGTTGTCTTTATTTAATTTTACTTCATAAACTACTACATTTAATTTATAATTATCAATAATGGATGAAACATAAGATAATAAGTTATTACAATATGGACATCCATCTCCACGGAATATATAAACTGTAGGTAAAGTAGAATCATAAGCTTTGTCAGTATGTTTGCATTCTAATCCTTCTTTTTCACAAGCCTCGGTTAATGTCTCAGTCGTATATTCTGCTGCGAAGACATTGTTTGTAAAGAAAAGCACACTGCAAAGAATTACAAATAAGATTTTTTTCATAACACATTCCTCCTTAGGTTTAAGTATATCACACTTAGAAGTGAAATACTATGTCTATTGCTTGTTTTTCACTAAATTTTCATAATAATAATATCTTTTTTCACTTGCTTTTTGATTCAATTCTAATAATTCATCAGCCATTTTTTGATTCTTAATTGCTAAGGCCTTATAACGGACTTCTCTTTGTAAAAATTCTGGATAGCGATTAAAATCTGGTGTTTTAGAATCTAAATAAAGTTTCTCTTCTTCTGGTTTATAACGCATAAGTAAAACATATCCTACATCTACTGCAAGTTTTTGTTCTTCTAAACTACAAGACATCCCACCAGATATTCCATGTTCAATACAAGTTGAATAGGCGATGATAAGACTTGGTCCTTGATGAGATACTGCTTCTTCCATAACTTTTAGAGTATGCATCATGTTTGCTCCTAGACTGATACTTGCCACATAACAATTTGGATAGCTCATCGCAATTCGAAATAAATCTTTTTTATTTGTTCTTTTTCCTAAATCTGCAAATTCAGCAACCGCGCCTGTATGACTGGATTTACTCATTTGTCCTCCAGTATTGGAGTAAACCTCAGTATCTAAAACTAAGATGTTGATATTTTCATTACTAGATAAAACATGGTCAATTCCACCAAAACCAATATCGTATGCCCAGCCATCTCCACCAATGGCAAACACAATTCTTGCTGGTACATAATCTATTAAATCTTGCAAGTCTTTTGGTATTTCCCTTTCTTTTAATTCTTCTTTTAATTGTAAAGTTTTTTCTGGTTCTTCAAAATGATCTAAGAGTTCTTGATAAAGTTTTTTTACATCATCCGTTACAGATTCTTTACTTTCTTCTAAAATTTCTTTTATTCTGTTCCGTTTATTTTGATAAGATAAATAAATTCCATAGGAGAATTCCGCATTATCTTCAAATAAACTATTCGCCCAAGAAAGAGAATAAGGTGTGGATGGAGCACTTCCTCCATAAATAGAAGAACAACCTGTAGCATTGGCAATTACTAAAGATGAGCCGTATAACTGAGTTAGTAATTTTATGTAGGCTGTTTCTCCACATCCAGCACAAGCTCCCGAAAATTCAAATCTTGGTTTTTCCAATTGACTTCCTTTAATTGTAAATTTTGGAAACACTTTTGGATTTTCATAATCATTAAAGTATTTTGTCGTTTCTTCTTCGTTATCATTTTCTAATGGCCCTAAGTATAAAGCTTTTTTTCCATTTTTTCCAGGACATACTTTAACACAAAGCCCACACCCAGTACAATCTTTTTCCGAAATACTTATGATAAAATGATACTCTGGAGCCCCTTGAGCTTCTATACCTTTTTCTTCTTTAATAAGGAAAGGACGTATAACGGCATGGGGACAAACAAAAGAACACATTCCACACTGAATACAATTTTCTTTTATCCATTTTGATACTCTATTAGATGTACCTCTCTTTTCATATTTGGTAAGTCCTCCAGGAAATGCTCCTGTACGATAATCCATAACATCTTGAACTGTCAAAGTATTTCCTAGTCTACTATTCATTTTTTCAATTACTGTAGAAAGTACTTTTGCTTTTGTTCCATCTTGTTTTGTAATCATTAGTTTTCTTACATTTTCTGTTGCTTCTTGGATGGCATTTTGATTATTTTTTACAATATCTTCCCCTTTTGTTTTAAATTGTTTTTCAATACTTTCTTTTAAAATATCATAAGAATTTTTTACACCAAGCAAATTCAAAATGATTATTTCCATAATTTTACTAATTTTTCCAGGAATATGATTCTTCTCAGCTATTTTTTCAGCATCAATCCATAGGATACGGATTTGTTTTTCTTCTAAAATTGCAATTTCATCTGCAGTAAATTTCGAAAGACATTCTTTTTCCTCTTTGGTATTAATTAACAATATTCCATTTTCTTTTATATGTTCTAAAACTGGATATTTTTTAAAGTATTCATCTTTCGTTACTACTACTAAATGAGCATTGGTAATAGAGTATGGTGCGAGTATTTTTTCACTACCAAATCGCAAGTGACTAATGGTTACTCCTCCACTTTTTTTGGAATCGTATTCAAAATATCCTTGAACATAGTATTCTTCTCCTAAAATATGCATAATATCTTTACTTGCAGATACCATTCCATCGGATCCAAATCCATAAATTTGCATTTCCGTTCCTGGTAAAGAAATGTCATAGTCTACAGTTTTTAAACTTGTATGATTTACATCATCTATAATACCAATTGTAAAATTGTGTTTTGGGTTGGTCTCAAGCATTTGATAGACAGCATAGATATCTTTTGGGCTTGTATTTTTACTAGAAAGCCCGTACCTT
>CANPWX010000128.1 GCA_947585065.1 uncultured Bacilli bacterium
CAACTATCCCGTCAACATCAATAGTTCCAGTTCCGATAATTTTTTTCCCTTTTGTAATATCTTCTTCCACTAAAGCATTATATAAAGAAAGAGCCATCATAAGACCACCTGAAGGACCCGATTCACTAGCTTTTGTTTCAATAGAAGCATGAGGACTTTCATCGTATTCATAAGTAATAGTCATAGAAATTCCAATTTTAGATACTCCATCGATCAAAAATACTTCCGCATAACAATCGATTTCTTTATTATCACGTAAGACTTTAATAGCAAGTTGATCTCCTTCTTGATGGGATTCAATAATTTTTCTTAATTCGCTAGTACTATGAATAGACACGCCATCCACACTTAAAACAATATCAAACAATTTTAAATTGGTTTTTGCTTTTTTATCTAAATAAGTAATATGAACAACTTCTTGATTAACTGTAACATCCTTGCCAGCTAAAGTAAAAGAAGAAATAATTGCCGAATCAATTGATTGTTGAGTAGCAATTTTATCTGCTTGAAACCGTTCTTCAAATGTTTCATTATCCAAAGTAAGTTCAGACTTTGAAACAATATCCCAATCAGGAATCACATGAGAAAGTAATAAAAAAGGAATACTTCCTCGAACCATAGAAACATACGCCATTCCAAAAGTTCCTTCACTCGAATAACCATTTTCAACAGTAATTCTTCCATCTAAATTGACCATTCCGCCAGGAGTATAAATTTTATAAGGAAGTTCAAATTGAAATAACCCAAAAACAATGAATAAAATAATAAAAAACTTATAATTCTCTTTTAAAAATAATTTGATTTTTTTCCACATATCAAATCCTCCATAATTCATTTTATCAAAAATAGAAAGTTTTAACACAATGTTTAATTTTTTTTGACATTCAATTTACAAAAAGAAATATTTAATTATTTGTAGACATATCATATAATATGAAAAAAATTGTTATTTTCTTTTTAATACTTTTTACTTTTCTATTATTTCAAAACAATACTTTAGTTCAATCTACAGTAATACAAAGCTGTGAATTATTCATAACAAAACTTTTTCCATCTTTATTTCCAATGATGATTCTATCCGATTTATTTCTTTATTTTGACCTTCCAAATTACATCTGTAAATATTTAGGCCCAATCTTTTCTAAATTTTTTTCTACTTCATTTAATGGAGCTTTTGCTTTTCTTATCTCCTGTATTTCAGGAACTCCTACGAATTCTTATATTATAAAAAATTTATATTTCCAAAATCATTTAACAGAAAAGGAAGCTTCTCATTTGTTATCTTTTGCCTTTTTTACGAATCCTTTATTTTATTATACAATGTTAAAATTTATATTTCCAAATCAAACTTTTACTATTATAAAGCTACTCTTAATTCCTTATTTTTGTAATATTCTGATTGGAATTTTTTCGAAAACAAAAGACAATTCTTTTTCCAATTTAGTAACTAATGAAAAAACAAGTTTTGGTATAATGTTATCAAATAGTATTAAAAATGCAATGAATACTTTAAGTCTTATTTTAGGAACAGTAACTTTATTTTTAATTTTAAATGCTTTTATAAATCCTATGAATTTTCCTCTTCTTTCTGGATTATTAGAAGTGAGTCAAGGACTCAATAGTTTAATTGATGTTTCTTATTCCCAAAAGATAAAAGAACTTCTTACTATTTTCTTTGTAAGTTTTGGTGGACTATCGATTCATTTACAAATTAAAGGCATATTAAGTGATACATCAATTTCTTATTGGCAATTTTTTAAAGGAAGAATAAAACAATGTATTCTTGGAATTCTTCTGATTCTATTCTTTTAATCTTTTTTCTATGCGAAATTTTCAAAAAAGTGACAAAAGTACAGTCTTTTTTTTAAAATTTTCATAATCTACACTAGAAGGGAGATAAAAAATGAATAACAATTGTAATTATCAGAGAGCTTATGAATATGTGAAAAGCTATAATCAAAATACATTTGCCCAAGGATGCTGCTGTTCAGGAAGAAGCATAGTTGGACCAACTGGGCCTACGGGGCCTACTGGACCTGCAACCATTACAATAGGAACTACTACAGCTGGTTTACCAGGAAGTGCTCCATCTGTTGTAAATGCTGGAACTGGGCAAAATGCCATTTTAAATTTTGTAATACCTGCGGGTAGTACAGGACCTACCGGACCTACTGGACCTCAAGGGCTTCCAGGAACTCCAGGTGGACCAACAGGACCTACCGGGCCTACTGGACCTACGGGGCCAACAGGACCGGCACCGAATTTAACAGCTCAAACAACGACTTTAAATCCAGGTGAAGATGCCACAGTAACAATCAACGGAACAGAGCCAAACTATACTTTAACATTTGGTATTCCTGCAGGAGTTACAGGACCTGCTCCAACAATAACTGTAGGAGCTACCGAGACAGGAGATCCAGGTGGAAATGCCAATGTTAATATTACAGGTGACAATGGTTCTTATGAACTTACTTTTACAATTCCTCAAGGGCCAACTGGACCTGCTGGTGGAGGACTTGCAGCCTATGGAGGACTCTATCAAACCGCAACCCAATCAGTAGAGACAACTACAGCAAGTACTCCAGTACAAATTGCACTTGGATCAAATATGACAAATGAAGGTGTCACAGGAGCTGGAAATCAGTTGACAGTACCAGAAGATGGAAATTATGAAATAACTTACAGTGTAGATGTAGCAGCTGTTACATCACCAGCAACCATCCAAATTTACGCAAGAACAGATGGAGCTAATCAAATTGTTCCATCTAACACAAGTAAAGCATTAACTCAAACGGCTGGTGGAACATTTACAGGTTATACAATCACAAATTTAACAGCCAATCAAACAGTAGAACTTGCTGCAGAATCAAGCGGAACAGATGCAATAAGTGTATCTAATGCTTTCTTAACAGTAAAAAAATTAAGTCCAGTAACACAAGTATAACTAACAAACTTTAACCTCTTTTATTCCTTTATTCTCAAAACAAAAAAACTATTTCAAATCAAAAAAAGAATGTGGTATTTGAAAAAAGCCATATTCTTTTTTAATAATTTAAAAAACTATTGTAAATTTCTAATTTCCGAAATTGATAAACCAGTAACTTCTGATATAAAGGAAATTTCACAATTTTTCTTTAACATATTTTTAGCTATTTCTAGTTTTTCACAAATAATTCCTTCTTCTTTACCTTTTTCCATTCCATCATCCACACCATCACCATAGGCAATGATTCTTTCTTTTTCTTCACTTGTCCATCTCTTTGTCT
>CANPWX010000129.1 GCA_947585065.1 uncultured Bacilli bacterium
GGTATTACATCCGTTAAATCATAAAAGTAAAAAGCAGAATCCATTGTTATAACACCTGATGGGTATTTTTTAGAATAGAGAATTATTGGATCAACTATTTTTTTATTTGAATAAATTCCGTTTTCGATTTTATATATTTCTTTATTATCCATTGCTTTTTTAATATTGTATCTAGTACCATATTTTTTTAAAAGTTCTTTGTATGAATAAACCATTGTTTTTCACCTCTTTATCATTTTAACATGACGTAGGGTAAAAATCAAGAAAATACCCGACAAAATGAAAAAATACCACTAACATAATTTAACTTACTAACTTTTTGTGTTATACTTATATTAGTTAATAATTTATTACTAATTTGAGTGTTACCTAATAAGTTTTAAAGCATTTGATTCAATTTGTTTTAATTATCCCATTATTTGTCCACCATTATTATGTATGACTTGCCCAGTTAGATAACTTGAATCATCGCTTGCTAAAAAGACAAATGTTGGTGCTAGTTCATAAGGCATCGCGCCTCTTGCCATGGCTGCATCAGCTCCTAAAGAAGGAATTTTTTCTTTTACCCAACAAGCAGGTTGAAGGGGAGTCCAAAAGTATCCTGGGGCAATTGCATTGACTCTAATGTTTTTAAGGGCAAGATTACGTGCGAGAGCTCTTGTGAAACCTACAATTGCAGCTTTTGTAGTTACATAGTCTATTAGTTGAGGTTCGCCATAAAAAGCTGTGACGGAAGATAAATTAATGATTGAATCCTTTGCGTGCAAATATGGTAGGACTTCTTTTGTTAAATAAAACATTCCATAGATATTAACTTTCATAGTATGATCAAATTGTTCTTCACTTATTTCTTCTAATGTATCACTTTGATATTGTACTCCAGCATTATTTACCAATATATTAATCGTGCCGAATTTTTCTAAAGTACATTTTACAATTTTTTTGGAAAATTCTTTATCGGAAATATCTCCAGCTAAAAATAAACATTCTCCGCCTAATTTTTTTATATATTCTTCTGTTTCTTTCGCGTCTATTTCTTCATTATAATAAGGAATTACAACTTTTGCACCTTCTTTTACAAAAGCGATAGCCGCGGCTCGTCCTAATCCAGAGTCTCCTCCTGTAATGATTGCTACTTTATCTTTTAATTTTCCACTTCCTATATAATTCGGATTGTCAAATATTGGTCTTGGGAACATTAAATATTCTAATCCTGGTTGTTGATCTTGAGATTGTTCAGGCGCGAGTATTTTATATTCTGTACCTTGTAATCCAACTTTTCCGTAATAATTATAAAATTTATTTCCATATTCATAATCATGTTCCATATCTAATACCTCCAAAGAATTATATGTTTTATTATGAAAAAAATACAAATAATCTGTAAATTTTGATATAATATTTCTCATAAAGAGAAGAGGATTTATTTATGGATAAAATTTATACTAATTTTGGAATTGAAAATTTAGCCAATACGATTTATTATAATGCTCGTTATTTTGGACGAGTTCGAACGAATGAAAATGAAATTTGTGAATTTTATTTAGCTTTTAAAGAAAATACTTGTGTTTATTTAATTTTGTCTTTTGATGAAGAAACTGGTGAGATTAAAATAAAAAATGAAATAGAAAGAAATCCAGAATCTTCTAAAATGATGGATGATATAACTTGTAATATTATTATGAATAATTCTTTTTCTTATGATGAAGGGATTCTTGAATTAAAAAAAGTAAATAAAAGAGGGTGAGTCTATTGGAAGAGGCATTTTTAAAAGAACGGTTATTAAAGCAATATAATGAAGAACTAACGAATGATATTTATCATGGTTATGAGCAAATAAGGTATCCAAGTTTTCGCGTTAATACGAAAAAAACAACTGTAATACAAATTCAAAATGAACTAGAAAATTTGGGCTTTCAATTAAAGCCTGTAAGTTTTTATGAGAAAGCTTTTATTGTTTTAAATAAAAATGAAAAAGATATTTATGCTTTAGATTGTTTTAAAGAAGGAAAAATTTATTTACAAAGTTTATCTTCTATGTTACCTGTACTTTTTTTGGATGCTAGTCCTAATGATTCTATTTTAGATATGGCTGCGGCACCTGGATCTAAAACTACTCAGATTTTTGTAGAAAAAGATAGTATAACTATTACGGCTATAGAAAAAAATAAAGGAAGAAAAGAATTATTAGAGTATAATTTGAAAAAACAAGGAGTTACAAATTGTACTGTTATGCATATGGATGCTAGAGATTTAGATGAAAATTTTCAATTTGATTCTATTCTTTTAGATGCTCCTTGTTCGGGGACAGGAACTTTAAGTATTTCAGAAATTAAAAATCATTCTATGTTGAATGAGGTTAGAATGGCTAAAATTTGTCGTACTCAAAAAGAGTTGTTAAGATGTGCGATTAAAGTTTTAAAAAAAGGAAAAACACTTGTTTATTCTACGTGTTCTTTATTAGAAGAAGAAAATGAAGATGTAATTCAGGCTATTTTGAAAGAAATGAATGTTTGTATTGTACCGATAGTTGGGCCAAAAGGACTTCCTTATTTACCAAGTAAAATAAAAGGAACTTTATTGATTCGACCTAATGAATATTTTGAAGGTTTTTTTGTTGCTAAAATAAAAAAATTATAGGATAAAAGAAAATTGTACTTTCCCTATGTTTTAAATCATACTATGAATTAGGTGATTTAATTTGAACTGTTTAGTTAATAAACCTTATCCAAAAATAAAAGTGGAAAGAAAATCTAAAGAAATAGGGGAAATATTAAGTTATTTGTATGCTTCTAATGAAGGAGAGCTTACTGCTGTATTACAATATTCTTATGAAACATTTTTAATTGAAGATGAAGAGTTAGCACATATTTTAAAACAAATTTCTATTACGGAAATGCATCATTTAAGTATTTTAGGCAAAACAATTGAACTTTTGGGATGTACACCTTTATTTGCAGAGGTAAGTCATAAAAAGATAACTTATTGGAATTCAAATTTTGTGTATTATGATCGTGATTTAATTACCATGATGGATATTAATATTGAGGAAGAAAAAAATGCAATTAAAAATTATCAAATGGCTTTAAATACGATTCATGATATTTATATTAAAGAGTCTATTAAAAGAATATTGGAAGATGAGTATTTACATTTGGAAATATTTATGAAAATAAGACAAAGTCTTTGTTAAAAATTTATTGTAAGATAAGAAAAAATATAGTAAAATGAGTGTAATAGAAAAGTAGAAAGAAGGTCCCTCCTA
>CANPWX010000130.1 GCA_947585065.1 uncultured Bacilli bacterium
CAACTCACCGCTAAAGCTTTACTGAACCCCCAGACTATCTGGGGGTTTTCTCATACAAAAAAGAAGTATATTTCTATACTTCTTGTACGACCGCGATAATCATCGGTTTACATTCCGTTTGTTCATATAAATAATTACTCAATTCAGATCGAATCTCTGTTTTAATGCGATTATAATCAACCATCCCATTAATGATGTTTCTTTTAATGATTTCCTCACTCAAATTTTTCATACCATAAATAATCTCTTTAGAATCTTTTACATAAATAAAGCCTTTAGTAGTAACTTCAGGTCCTACCAATAAAACTTTATCTTTTTTACTTAATGTCGCGCTGATAAGAACAATTCCATTATCACTTAACATCTCACGATCTTTAATAACAAGTTCTCCAATATCATCACTACTTTTTCCATCAATTAAAGATTCTTTTACTTTAATATGTTCAAAACTATCCCGAGCTTCTCCATCAACAAATTCAATCACATCTCCATTTTGTTTCAAAAAAATATGATCTGCTGGAATACCTAAAGCACTCGCCAAATTCGCATTATTTACCATATAACGATATTCCCCTTTAACAGGAATATAATATTTTGGATTCATAAGTTTAATCATTAACATTAAATCTTCCTGAGAAGCATGATGTAAAATATTCTTTGTTTTAGGAAGAGAAATAATTTTACAACCAACCATTGCTAGATCATTTTCTAATTTTACAATAGTTTTTTCATTTGCATCATATCGAGGTTCCGCAAAAACAACAGTATCCCCTTCTTTTAAAGTAATAAATTTATCATACCCATTAACTATTTTATTAATAGCCGCATACGCATTCGATTTATCATCACAAATTAATAAGATAGCATTTTCATCTTGAATATTTGTTAAATCTCCTATCAACTCTTCTTGATATTCCAAATACCCATTATCATGTGCAAAGCGAATAAAATTCTGCAATTTTTTACCCATAATAACAATTTTACGATGACTATTTCTAGCAGCATCAAAAATATCTTGAATGGTATACATATGAGTTGGTAATACACTAAATAAAATTCGATTTTCGTATTTATTAATAATATCTCCAAAAAAATTAGCTAAACGATGACTTGGTGAAGTATGCCCAATATGTTCAGAGAATACTGACTCGCTTAAAAGACATAATACTCCTTGTTTTCCTACATATGCAATTTTTCCTAAATCCATATCATAATTTTTTTTCATAAGAGGATCAATAATAAAATCTCCTGTATAGCAAATTGCACCGTGCTTTGTATTAATACAATACATTACTGAACCAGGCACACTATGACTCACTGGCATTGGAAAAATCGAAATATTACCAAAAGTAATTTTTCGATTAGGAGTAATTTCAACAATGCTATCTTCCTTAACTCCTAAATCCATTAAAACAAACTTCGTATAATGCGTAGCATAAAAAGTAATGCCAGGAATAGTCCTTGCTAAATCAGCAGCAGCACCCATATTTTCATAATGCCCATGTGTAATAAAAACACCTTTAATACGATTTTTATTTTTTATTAAATATTCATAATCAGGAATAATGTAATCAATTCCATAGAAAAAACCATCTGCATATTTAACACCACAATCAAATACAAAAAGATCTTCATTGATTTCAATAACATAGGTATTTTTACCCATCTCATCTAAACCACCTAAACTAAAAATTCTAACATGCTCCATAACTTTCTCCTAACTATTTTTTATTTCTTTTCAAACAAGAAATGATGAAAGAATTCAAAATATAAATTAATTATATCAGAAAAAGTTATATTTGTAAATTAGGAACGTGACTCACTAAGTAAATCTTGTAAAGGATACACTTGAAAGCCTTGAAAATAAATTTGATTTAATAAAATTTTAATCATAGGAACTTCTAAATTTTCCAAATATAAAATAGAACCAGATGAAATAGAATGATAATTACTAGCAAAATTACTAGGGCGAAAACGAATCGTTTCTTGAATCATAATTTTCTTTTTCTCTTTACATACACTCTCTGTTAAACTAGGAACATAACAGAAATCATAATTCCATTTTTTATTTTTCATAATATTGTCTACTTCCTTATAATTTTTTCCATCATTATTAATCTTTGTTGCATAATTTAAAATTTTATGAACAGTATTTTTATCAACTAAAAAAGCATACGGTACAGCCATTTCCTCTAAAAAAGAACTAATAGACTCATCCGAAGTAATAAAACTAACACCATTTTTATAACGACTTCCTTGAACAACCATTTTATCCAAATTTTCTTTCAAAGAAACCGAAGGCAATACTTCATCAAACACAAAACCTTTCTCCGTAAAATACCCCAAGTTCTTCATATTCTCAAAACTTTTTTCCACATTGACAACTTCTCCGGAAAGTCCAGGAATAATTGTATTATCTTTAATAATAGCATTTACAGATAAAGTTTTATAATCATCCATAGAAGCCAGAATCGATTCATAAATAGGATCTTTGCTGCGCATAAACTGAGCTAATTTTTCAGTATAATAAAAACTGAAACACAACAAGAAAATTAAACCGAATATTCGTAAATACTTATTCATATTTTTCACCTATTTTATTTTATGAAAGTATTTCTTTTTTAAGTCATGTTTTTTCATTTTTCCTTTGCATGATAACTAGACACAAACGCAATCGTCTCCGCAACAACTTCTGTAATAAATTTTTTTTCATTACTTTCACATTCATAACTACGTACTTGAAGTCGTCCACGAATACAAACAATGTCGCCTTTTTTACAGTACTCACTAGCTCGATCAGCAATTCCATTCCATAAAACACAGCGAATAAAATCAGTTTCATAAATGCCTTCTGAATTTTTATAAGTTCTAGGAACTGCCAAATTCACAACAAGGCGAGTAGAATTATTTTCCATTTTGACAACTTCAGGATCTCCTGTTAATCGGCCGACTAAAATCACATGATTCATAGAGTTTCCCTCCTTTCCGTGCAAGAGCATACAAAAAATAATTCGGTTTCACAAATGACAAAAATGTAAAATCTGCACTCTTTTTTTTGCAGATTTTGAAAATTTGCTAAGCAGATTTTGAAAATTGGTATACAGATTTTCCCTATTTTTTTAAAATCTGCTAATTTGCCTGTTTTTTTTGTCTTCTTTTGTCGAAAAAAAAGAGGAAAAATTAAATTCCACTTTCTTTTAATAAACGATTCAGTTCAACAGCATATTCCATTGGTAATTCTTTTTTGAAATCATC
>CANPWX010000131.1 GCA_947585065.1 uncultured Bacilli bacterium
TTCTACTATAGTATATGTAAACTAGAAAGAAAAAGTTTTTTTTCTATCATTTTTTATTGCGGACTGTGTTTTTTATATGGTATACTTTAATAGTAAGAATAGGGAATGATGAGCATGAATGCTAGTAATACTATGAATAATACACCTTTAAAGCCATTGAAATATCCAGGACTTGGATTATTTGCATCTTTTAAAATGTTTATTGAGATTTTGTGGTACATTGTTAAATGTGCTTATCGAGGCTTTCGTTTTGTTTTTTTAGATCTTCCTAGTAGTTTATGGCGACACATTAGTGGCAAAGTTGATATGGCTTATCGTGGCACGAAAGTTGCTTTAGAAAAATCTCATGATGAACCAAAAAAAAGTATTTTAAATATGGATTTAAATGATCTTTTTGCTAATTCTAAGATGATGAAGAAGAAAATGGCTCAACTTGAACTTGAAAAAGTACGTTTAAATGAAGAATTAAAAGGGGCTGGGGGAATCCGTAGTAAAACTTCTAATGTGTATCGGTTTACTGCTAAAAATCCAAAAGGGAAAATTGAGACGGGTATTATTAATGGTTTTTCAAAATTAGATGTCAATACTTTTTTAGTGCAAGATGGTTATGATGTTTATAAAATTGAAACAAGTAAAATGATTGATTTTCTTTATGGACAACAGAGTATTTTATCTCCTAAATTAAAAAATAAGGATTTGTTATTTTGGCTTACACAGCTTTCTACTTATTTAAAGGCTGGTCTTACTTTATCTGATTCTATTCGGATATTAAATCAGCAAATGAATAAGAAGCCGACTTATAAAAGAGCATTTCAAGCTATTGTTTATGAATTAACTATGGGAGAATCTTTTTCTACTGCTTTGGAAAAACAAGGAAAAATGTTTCCACCTCTTCTTATTAATATGTTAAAAGCTGCCGAAGCAACTGGTGAACTTGAGGAAACTTTGGATGATATGGCTAATTATTATGAAGAAGTAGAAAAAACTAGAAAACAGACAATCTCGGCGATGACATATCCATCGATCATTATGGTTTTTAGTTTAGCAGTTGTTACTTTTATTATGGTTTATATTATTCCTGAATTTGTAAATATTTATGATGCTTCGGGGGCAGAAATAACAGGAATTACTAAGTTTATTATTCTATTAAGTGAATTTTTACAAACTAATGTGATTCAAATTCTTTTTATGATTGTTCTTGTTGTTGTTTGTTTTATTGCTGCTTATAAAAAAATAAAAGCTTTTCGAAAAAATGTTCAAATTTTACTTATGAAATTCCCTGTAATTGGCAAGATTATTATTTATAATGAAATGGCTATTTTTTCTAAAACTTTTTCTTCCTTATTACGTAATAATGTTTTTATTACAGAAAGTATTGATATTTTAAGTAAAATTACGAATAATGAGATTTATAAAGAAATTATGTATAATACGATTAATAATATCATAAAAGGGGAGAAAATTAGTGTTTCTTTTAAAGATCAATGGGCTATTCCAGAAGTTGCTTATTTTATGATTGTTACCGGTGAGTCTACTGGACAACTTGCGGAGATGATGTCGAAGGTTAGTAATTATTATCAAGAAATGCACCGTAATATTGTAAATAGCTTGAAGTCTTTTATCGAACCAGTTATGATTGCTTTTTTAGCAATTATTGTTGGTGGTATTATTTTAGCTGTTATTGTTCCAATGTTTGGTATTATGAATCAAGTTCAACAATAGGGAGGTTTTATGCAAATTTATTATAGTATTTTCTTTTTTCTTATTGGTTGTGTTTTGGCTTCTTTTTATGGTGTTGTCGCGACAAGATTTTCTGAGGGAAAGAGTATTACGGGAAGAAGTAAGTGTAATCATTGCCAACATACTCTTTCTTGGAAAGAACTTATTCCAATTGTCTCTTTTTTGATTGAGAAAGGGCGTTGCCGTTATTGTAATAAACCTTTACCTGTTTATGAACCTATAATCGAATTGATATCTGGCTGTTGTTTTTCTTTTGCCTATCTTCATTATGGTTTTTGTTATGAATTGTGGGTTTTTCTTCTTTTGATCTCTTTAGCTGAATTGATTTTTATTAGTGATTTTCGATATATGATTATTTTGGATTCACCTCTTCTTTTTTCTGCTCTTTTTCTTTTTGTTTTAAAATGGATTTCTTTTGGCTTTTCTGAAGCCTTATGGAGTTTAGTAGATGGACTTGCACTGTTTTTAATTTTTCTGTTTATTGGGTATATAGGAAGTATTCTTTTTAAACGGGAAGCTTTAGGAGGAGGAGACATTAAACTTGCTTTTGTTATGGGAGAAGCTCTTAGTATTCCTTATGCTTTAATGGCTCTTGTTCTTTCTACTTTCTTAGCACTTCCTTATGCAACTTTTAGTTTATTTAGTTCAGAGGAAAGGGAAGTTCCTTTTGGCCCTTTTTTAGTTTCAGCACTTTGTATTGTGTTTTTATTTATTGATAAATTTGAAACCATTTTGAATTTATTTTCATTCTAAAAAAATGTCTTTTTTTCAAAAGGCATTTTTAAATATCTAAAGTATCATACTCTATGTCTGGAAGAGATTCCATATTGTCTATTGAATCTTTTACCATATCATCTATTTTTTCTTCTACAACGTTTTTTTCTTTTTCTTCAATAACACTAGGCTCACGGCCAATAATTGCATCTTTTAATAATTTTTGTTCTTCACCTAAATCATCTTCTATATCTATTACACGAAGTACTTCTTCAAAGCTTGTTAACCCATTAATTACTTTTATTAATCCATCATCTAGTAGGCTAGTTGCGTGTTCTTCTTTGTAAATTAATTTTCGAATTTCTTCTTTTGGCATATTATTTACAATTGCATCACGAATGTCTTGATTTAAAATTAATACTT
This sequence comes from uncultured Bacilli bacterium, assembly GCA_947585065.1. Taxonomy (GTDB): domain Bacteria; phylum Bacillota_I; class Bacilli_A; order RF39; family UBA660; genus Ventrenecus. Next base: position 2,878 of record CANPWX010000131.1, read on the forward strand.
CTTGTAGGGGAATACGTCCTGAATATCCTTTGTAACAACTATCGCAGCCAACCGGTTTATAAATATAATCAATATCCATATTTAAGGCTGTTTTAAATACTCTTTTTTCATATTCAGTAGTTGGTCTTGCTTCTCGGCATTTTGGACATAATTTTTTACATAATCTTTGAGAGATTATTGCTTCTAAAGCAGAACCAAGTAGGTATCGCTCGACGTCCATATCGACTAAACGTTCAATTGTTGTAAGGGAATTGTTCGTGTGGATCGTGGATAATACTAAATGTCCTGTGATACTTGCTCGAACGGCAATTCTCGCAGTTTCATTATCACGAATTTCGCCGATCATTATGATA
>CANPWX010000132.1 GCA_947585065.1 uncultured Bacilli bacterium
AATGGAACAATAGAAGATATAGGTGATTTATCCTTTGTTTTTTATACAGATGGAGAAATTCAAAAAGAAATGCCTAGTGAAAGTAGTGGACTTGTATTAGATGAAGAGCAGAGTTATTGTATGGTAAATGGTGAAAAAGATAAAAGTATACAAATAACACTTACGGAAGATTTTACAGTTCAAGTAAGTAAAATGAGTAATTCTAGGACGAAATGTAATCTCTATTTTGTGAAAGGAATATTTATGTCTGGAAAAGGAATTCCTGTTGTCAATAATGGACCTGGATTATATGAAGTTACTCACGAAGAAAGTACTTTAGATGCTAGTTGGAAAGAAACTTCTGAATATCGATATGCGGGGAGTGATCCCAATAATTATATTTGGTTTAATAATGAGTTATGGCGTATCATTGGCCTTGTGAATGTGAAAACATCGAGTGAAGAGATTCAACAAAGAATAAAAATTATTAAAAATGAAGATATAGGAATTTACAGTTGGGATCATAAAATAAGTGGGCAAGGAAGTTCCATAAGTCCTTATGGTAGTAATGATTGGAATGATAGTCAATTGATGAATATGTTAAATGGAATATATTATAACAATCAAACTGGAGAATGTTGGAAAGAAGAAATGTATAATAGTAGTACACAAAATACATGTGATTTTACATCAACAGGAATAAGTGATGCAGCAAAAGAAATGATAGATAGTAATATTATATGGAATTTAGGTGGTGCAGAAGGAGTTTTAGGCTATTCACTACAAAGATACTATGATTCAGAAAGAAATACAACAGTAGTAGCTAATAGACAAACAGAATGGAAAAAGGAAAATACAAAAGATGCAACTACTGGAACGGTAACACCAGAACTTTTTAATAGTATAGGATTAATCTATCCAAGTGACTATGGGTATGCAACAAGTGGAGGAGAAGAAAAAAATCGAACGGCATGTCTTTCCTTATCGATAGATCAATGGAATATAAATAAAAATTCTCTAAATTCAGATTGTGCAGAAAATGATTGGCTAAAACCAGAAAATGGTTATCTTTGGACATTAACTCCTTATTCTAAAGACGCACAATTGTCATACAATGTTCATTATATGGGTGATATTGGAACAGATGGAGCCCATACTTCTCTAGCCATTTATCCAACAATATATTTAAAATCATCGGTTTACATTATAAATGGTACAGGAAAACAGGAGAATCCTTTTCAAATTGCCAGAATAATAAACTAATAAAATCGCAAAGTTAACAACTTTGAGTAAATTATCTTTATTTGTTGTAAATATTATAACTCTTTTCTGATTATTTGAAAATAATATTTTTTGATTTTGTAGTCAACTAGTGAATAACCCTATATTTTATCGAATAGAATTTCTATTTTCTAAAAGTTGTTAACTTTGAGAAAATGGAAAGGGTATTGCTATGAAATTAGAAAGATTTAAAGAGAAAAATAATAAGATAATTGGTGTCATACTATTTACTATCATATGTCTTGTATTAATAGGAAGTGTGATCCTTTATAAGACATTTGCAAGCTTTGAAGTGAATCATCACTTTAATATTATTAATGGAACCATTGAAGAATCTAGTAGTGTATATTTTTCCTTTTATGTTGATAATAAACTAGAAAAAAATATGCCCCAAAAAAACGATGGATATATTTTTGATGAAGAAAATAGCTACTGTGGAGTATTAGGAAATAAAGATAACACAATTACTGTAAATTTTAATGAAGAATCTTGGAGTGTCAACGTGATTGGCTTAAAAGAATCAAGAACAAAATGTAATTTAAAATTTGTAAAAGGTGCCTATATTTTAGGAAAACCTATCAAAGCCATTACAAGTGGCGAAGGATTATACGAAGTAACACATGAAGAAGCTAAAAATCTAATGAATGATGGATTAAAAAAATCAGAATATCGATATGCGGGAAGCAATCCAAATAATTATGTTTTGTTTAATAACGAGTTATGGCGTATCATTGGTTTAGTAAATGTAATAACAGATAAAAATACGGTAGAGCAAAGAATTAAAATTACCAAAAATGATCTTTATAACATTACATGGAGCTCGGAAAAAATTAATGATTGGACACAAGCAGAAGTAATGGAAATACTAAATACAAGTTATTACAATACATTAGATAAAAATGCTCAAAATCTAATAGACGAAAATATTATATGGAATATTGGAAGAAGTGATACGTATAACGATGTGTCAGCAAATCAATTTTATGAAAGAGAAAGAGGAACAATAACATATAATGATGAGCCTTATATTTGGAATAAAGAGAATTCGAAAGAAAATATATTTCATAGTATTGGCCTAATCTATGCAAGTGACTATGGCTATGCAACGAATGGAAATAATTTAGAAACAAGAACACAATGTTTATCAAATAGTTTATATGATTGGTATAACTATGAATATTGTTATAGAAATGATTGGCTTTGGAATACTTATTATCAATGGACAATGACAACGTTTAAAGAATCAAATGGTGTTTTTTCCATTTCATCAGATGGACGCATTAACCGAGATTATAATATTACAGCAAAAGATTATTCTCACATAACTCTTTATTTAAAACCAACTATAAAAATCATAAATAATGATAAAGATGGTTCTTTAGAAAACCCTTATGAATTAATATTACAAAGTTAAGATAAAGTATGAAAAATACTTTTTTCTTTTTGAAAAAAATGATATGATATACTCATAAGAATAGAGGGCTTAACATGGTATTAAAAAAACCTTATGCATTTTTAATTAAACATTTTAAATTAATACATCTTTTACTATGTATTCCTTTATTATACTTAATTATTCGAGTAGGAAACATTTCCTCTTTTCTATCAGATTATGTAAGGAGTAATTATTATACAAATTTATCCAATCTTTCAGCAACATTTATAAACTACTTTATGTATCTTGCAATTATTGTTGTAATATTACTAGTTTTATCAATTTATTTCTTAATGAGGCAAAAGAAAAAAGATACGAAATTTTATTTGTTTTTAATGCTATATTATATTTTATTATTTATTCTTATTACTTTTTGTTATGGTATATTATCTGGCATAGAAACAGCAAGCTTAGAAGCTCAAACAGTTCGAATGTATCGAGATATTGCTCAAATTGTATACCTTCCTCAACTTTATTTTCTTGCCATTTGTATATTAAGAGGAATTGGCTTTAATATAAAAAAATTTAATTT
>CANPWX010000133.1 GCA_947585065.1 uncultured Bacilli bacterium
TTACTTGTGTATCCTATCTAAAAGAATTATTAGAAAATAACGGATTTCAAGAACTAGAAGAAATGGATGAATGGTCCTTAGAAGAAGGAAAATATTTTGTAACGAGAAACGACGCTTCTCTAATTGCTTTTAAAATTCCAAAAAAATATAATACATTTCACATTATCACAACCCATTGCGATACTCCATCTCTTTTATTAAAACCAAACGGAGAAAATATAAAAGAAAAATATTTAAAATATAATGTGATGCCTTATGGAGGTTTATTAAATTATGGTTGGTTAGATCACCCATTATCTTTAGCTGGAAGAATTATTACTCAAAAAAAAGATTCTTTTTATAAAAAAATAGTAGATTTTCAAAAAACAATTGCCGTTATCCCAAGTGTAGCAATTCATCAAAACGATAAAGCAAACTCTAACTTAGATTTAAACATGCAAATAGATTTACAACCCATACTAGCACTAAGTGAAAATAAAGATTCATGGGAAAAGATTTTAAAACAAAATATCCAACTAGAAAAAGAAGAAACACTATGGGACTATGATTTATTTCTCTACAATAACGAAAATCCAAATTTTTTAGGAGAAAATAATGAACTACTCTTTTCCCCAAGAATAGATAACATAACAAGTGTATCAGCAGCCCTAGAAAGTTTTTTAGAAAGTAATTCCAATAATATCAATGTATTTTGTACATTTAATAACGAAGAAATAGGAAGTCTAACCAAAGAAGGAGCAGAAAGTAACTTTTTACTAGATATATTAAAAAGAATAGCCGGTTCATTAAAACTCGATATCGCAAGTACTTTATCCAAATCTTTTATAGTAAGTTCCGATAATACTCATGCAGTACACCCAAATCATAATGAATATATGGATACTACTGGAAATGCCTACTTATCAAAAGGATTTGCCATTGTAAAAGAAATACAATCCACAACTGATTCCTACTTCTCTAGTATTATAAAAAGTATTTGTAAACAAAAAAACATAAAATACCAAGATGTAACAGCAAAAAATGATCTAGTAGGAGGTTCTACTTTAAGTGGTTTATCCTTAAGACACGTAAGTGTAACATCGATAGATGTAGGTCTACCACAACTTGCCATGCACTCTTCCATGGAAATCTGTTCAATAGAAGATTATTATTCACTCTATGAAATGATGAAAGAATTTTATAACAAAGAAATCATAATAAATAAAAAAGAGACAATAATAAAAAGAAGTTAATCTTGCTTCTTCTTATTATTTTTTTTATTTTGTTTTTTTAACTTTTCTTCTTTTATTTCTTCTACAGAAATATCCGTAATAGTTTGTGCACTTGTATTACTTATGGTATCATTAATAACTTTGGTTCCCCCAACAAAATCATGAATTCCTCTACCATCTTCTCGAACTAAAATTAAAAATAAAGAAACATACGATAATACAGAACCAACTAAATTAACATTACTATACACAGGATAATAATTTTGTTCATTCATTGTATAAAGTATAATGATAGAAAAAACAGAAATAATCGTATTATTTAAAATAATAGTACGTAATAACGTATTAAGCATGGAAACAGTTTCTCCATCCTTAGTAACTACTCGTATCTTAAAAATTTGTTTTCCAATAGTCTGCCCTTTTCTAAAAAATTGAAATAATCCAAAATAAAGAATATCTATACATAATGTTAAAATAACATAATTCGTATTAAGTTTAGAAGTAGCATACTGAATTGGAATAACAGCCTGTTCAAACTCTTCTTCACTAATTTCTTTATTTTGTAATTTTTCACTAACAGTTTCTAATTCTTTTAACTTCTCTGTAATTTGATCCTGATTTGTTTGAAAAAAAGGAAGTAAAAATATAAGCAATGTAAAAACATAAACAATCAATAGATCAACCAAATAAGCTCCTAATCTTTTAAAAAAAGTTCCTACCATAAACGCCATCATCTCCCATAAAATTATTTTAACACTTCTAACCTCTTTTGTAAAAGCTTTTATTTCACCATTCGATACCTTGTTTCTTCTGTCTTCAAAATTTGAAATCCTAAATTTTTATAAAAATAAAAAGCTGAATTATCTTTTTCTACCCAAAGTTCTATTCTTTTTTTACTTTCTAATAATGAACGAATTAATTGAGTTCCTATTCCACAATATCGATAATTTTCTTCAATATAAATTTCTTCTAAAAAAATCGTATTAGGATCCATTTCATAATATCCAATTGTTCCAATAATTTTTCCATCGATCAAAATCATTTGATAATCTTTTAAGTGTTCCAATGTATGTTGATTAATAAATTTTTCTATTTTATTTTTTTCTTTTTTAGTAGTATTGTCATGAATTAATGTTGCCAAACGATATTTTTTTATTTGTTCCATATCTTTTTCTTGAGCTTTGATAAGTTCAAAAGATTCATCCGGATTAGCATGTATCGTAACATAACTAATTCGATCATCAAAAGCTTTTAAATGTGCTTCTGCTTCATGAATATAACGATGGCTTTCTAAAAGAGACAAAGAAGAATTCATACTAACTTCCGCATCAACTTTAAAATAAGTACCAAATTTTAAAACCTTTAAATGATCCACACAATGAATTTCTTTAGTTTGTAAAAGAATATTTTTTAATTTTTCTAAATATACGACATCCGTTTCCTGTTCCTCTAACAAAGAACTAACATTTTCTTTTAATACTTCAAATCCAATTTTAATAATAAGCAAACTTACTAAAATCATAGCTACAACATCAGCATATTCAAACACTTTGATATATTTTGATAATTGCATTAATAGAACAGAAATAAAAACTACAATAGAACTAAAAACATCTGATCTGCTTTCATAACCACTAGCAAGCAAAATATTATTTTTTTCTTGTTTACCTACTTTAATAATATAATTAGATAGAAAAAATTTTAATAAAATCGTAATAAAACTAACAATTGCAACATAAAAAGTAGGAACAGTTGCTTCTCCAGTAACAGCACGTATCATTACTAAAACACCTAAAGCTAAAATAACAATTGAAATTAAAATACTAGTAATATATTCTATTTTTCCATGCCCATAAGGATGTTTTTCATCCGCAGGCTTTTTAGATAACTTACTACCAATCATCGCTACGATATCAGTAGATAAGTCACTAAAAGAATGGATACCATCTGCAATTAAAGCT
>CANPWX010000134.1 GCA_947585065.1 uncultured Bacilli bacterium
AAATTGTAGATTCCATTAGTAATCAGTCTCTTTCCTATCAAGATAAAGAAGAAATTCTTTCGGATACTTTTTTCTTATTATGGAAAAATCATAAACGTATTAAAACTAATTTAAAGGGATATCTGAGTGTTATTGCAAGGAATGTTACTTATCAAAGATTAAGAGAAAAAAATATTTTTATTGATATTGATAAAGTTCTTCCTTTTTTGGCTATGCCTCAGAAGTCAACGGTAATTGAGGATATTTTAAGTGTTCTTTCCCCTAAAGAAAAAAAACTTTTTTATTCTGTATATATTGAGGGATATCCTTTGAAAGAAATTAGTAAAAGAGAGAATAAGTCTTTGAGTGCAGTAAAAATGAGTGTGTTACGTTTAAAAAAGAAAATAAAGGAGAAGATGAAAGATGAATTTGGACCGTATTAAATCTCAAACTTATCAAAAAATTGCTTTTGACAAATTACAAAGGGAAATGAAAAGAGCAAGGATTATGAAATTTGGTATTTGTGTTATCCTTTTTGTATTTTTTGTGGGTTCTTTAGGGAGTGTTCGTTCTTTTAAAAAGTGTTCTTCTGTTGTCGTGGAAATTAATTCTGTTAGTTCTAACTATACAAGTAATTTTGATGAAAATAAAAGCTTTGAAGATCCAATGAGGAGATTTTACTTTATAGAGTGTCCGTTTTATAGGAAAAACTGTCAAAGATTCGATTTTTCTTTTTTTAAAGAATAGTTTGTTTTTTATTTATTGATTTCATGGTATACTTGGAATACGTGAGAAAAATAAAAAAATTTTGATATTTTTGAAACTTTTTTTGTTAAAACTGACACGTATTAAGTAGAGGTGTAAAAATGACTAGCCAAGAAAACCTCAAAGAATTCGAAACAATCTATGATCAAACCTATCATGATTTAGAATGCTTTTTAACTATTCGATGTAAAAATATTCGAGATGTGGATGATCTTTTGCAAGATATTTATGTAGAGTTCTTTCGTTCTTTTGAAAAAAAATTAGGTATGAAAGATCCACGTAAGTATCTATTTGGAATTGCAAAACATAAAATTCATAAATATTATCTTTTTCATTATCAAACATTCTTTTTGTTTTCCAAAGAGGAAGAAGATTTAGAAATTCCTGATGATCAAAACATTCTTGAGGAAACGATTCAGAATATAGATTTAGAAGAAGCTTGGAAATTTTTAAAAAATAAAAAAGCCATCATTTACAAGATTTTCTATTTCTATTATCATGAAGATTACACGATTAAAGAGATTGCTCAAATCCTTCATGTAGGGGAATCTTTTGTAAAAAATTCTTTATATCGGACATTAAAAGAATTACAGGAAGTATTAGTAAAGGAGGATATTACTTAAAATGTCTAAAAATCGTTTTTATAAAATGTTTGAAAATCATAATAGAAAAGATGAGAATTGGCAGAAGATTGTGGAAAAATTAGAAAAGAAAAAAAATTATTTTTCTCTTTGGATTTTAGCTACTTGTGTTATTGTCTTTGCACTTTTAGGGGGAATTTTCTTACATGACCAAATTGTATTTGAACCGTTAAAAGAGATTCAGATTATACGCGAGCTTGATTTAACAGAAAAGAAAGAGAATGAAAGTATTTTAAATACCTCTTTTCTAAAAAAAATAAAAATTCCTTTTTCTGTTATAGAAACAGTTAGCTATCAAGAATATTTACAAGATGTTTTATTACAAAATGTTGTTCTTTATAAGGGAGATGAAAAAAGCATCGTTATTACTTTTGCTAATAATCTTTCTATTCAAGAAGATGGGAAAGAGTCTATTTTAAATGGGAAAAAAGTATATCTTTATGAAAGTGATATTACTTTGGTTTGTGAATGTAAAATTAATGATTATTATGTAAAGGTAAGAAGTGAAAATATTTCCAAAAAAGATTTTATTTCTATGATAAAATCGATGATTTAGAAAGGTGGATGGAAATGGAAAAAGTTATGAAAAGATTTTGTGTTATGGTACTTCTTTTGGTTCTTTCTTTTAGTTTAACAGGTTGTGGTGAAAAAATGGAGCATATTGATGGTTCCTTAGAAGAGATTATGGACAAACTTTATGAAGGTATTGATAATTTACCCAATTTAGAATATTTAGAACTTAATTCGGAAAATATGGAACATTTTGTTGGCACTATAGATATCGATTATGAAAGCGGTTTAACAAGTAATCCCATTATTGGTTCTATCGCACATTCTGTTGTATTATTTCGAGCAAAAGAAAATGGCGATGTGGAAAAAATGAAAGAGCAAATCAAAGAACATATTAATCCTAGAAGATGGATTTGTGTCTGGGTAGAAGATGAGGATGTAATCATTAAAAGTAAAGGAGATTTAGTAATCGCCATATTAATTAAAGAAGCATCGATTCGAGAAGCTGTTTCGAAAAATTTTGATAATCTATAAGAATAGTCTTTGGACTATTTTCTTTTTGAAAGTGAGGTTTGTATGGTTTTTTCTAGTGTGATTTTCCTATTTTTCTTTTTAACATTGTTATTTCTTTGTTATTTTATTACTCCTAAAAAATATCGAAATTTTATTTTACTTTTTTTTAGTATTCTTTTTTATACTTGTGGGGAGCCAAAGAATGTTTTTTATTTAATTTTATCTTGTATTCTTAATTATTTTTTTGGAAAATGGATCTATGAAAGTTCTTCTAAGAAAAGAAAAAGAGTTTTACTCCTTATTAGTTTCATATATAATTTGGGACAGTTGTTTTATTTTAAATATATCACTTTCTTTTTAGAAAATTTACAACTTCTTTTTCCTGATATTGCTATTATTCGAGTTTTACTTCCTATTGGCATTAGTTTTTATACTTTTCAAGCCATTTCTTATGTTGTTGATATTTATCGAGGGAAACATGCTCCTGCAGAAGGACTTGTGGAATTCGCGACTTATCTTACGTTATTTTCTCAGTTAGTTGCAGGGCCAATTGTTCGTTTTAATGATATACAAGAGGATTTAAAAAAGAAAAAAATTACAATCCCTGAGTTTTCCTTAGGGATACAAAGGTTTATTATTGGGTTATCCAAAAAAGTATTACTTGCCAATGCTTTAGGGGAATATATTACTGTTTTACAAACCGAAACGGTTTTAGCTTCTTGGATGAAAGG
>CANPWX010000135.1 GCA_947585065.1 uncultured Bacilli bacterium
TAGTAAATAGTACGACACCAATTACCTTACTATTTTTCTCTTTAAATCTTTCCAATTTCATAACAATACCCTTTCCATTTTCTCAAAGTTACCTACTTTTAGAAAACAGAAAAAAATACGATAAAATAAGGATTTATTCACAACTTGACTACAAAATCAAAAAATATTATTTTCAAATAACCAGAAAAGAGTTATAATAATTACAACAAATAAAGATAATTTACTCAAAGTAGGTAACTTTGAGATAAAAAAACAAGAATATTACTTTTCTTCTTGTTTCTTATTTTTTTTAGAATAATACTTTTTATTTAAAAGTTTTACTTTGACACCCTTTTCATAAGCGAACATTTTTTTCACATCATCTGGTAAATTCTTCTTATAAACTTTCATACAAGTCCCTCCTTTAATCAAATCTATTAGATTATAGCATGAAAACCCAAAAAAGCAAAGACTTTTATTCTTGAAAAAGACAGGTTTTCGTTCCACTTGGAAATGAAATTTGAACAAAGCTACTTAATGAGACTGTAATTTTTGTTTTTGGATTATACAAATCAGACTCTTTAATAAGACCACTATCTAATAATGCTTCTAGTTTTACTGTACAAGTCTTATTATTACAAACTCCACCAGGACAGCATTCATTCTTTTTTGAAGTATTAATATCAACATATACACAAGCTGCATTTTCTAAAGTTTTTTTAAATTCTTCATATTGCTTGTCTTGACGATCCGTCAAAATACCACTCATATTCGTTACAATAATTGTTCCTACTAAAGCAATTAAACCAATAGTTACAATAATTTCAACTAACGTAAATCCATTCTTTTTCATATTTCTTCACTCTCCTTCTTGACTGAAACAGATGGCCTTCTTTTTTTAAAATGAAAGAATACATAAAAAACACCACTAAAAAGTACAATAAAATAAAAACTAACAGTCCGAAATAATATCATAGCAGGTGTTGCAAGCACTTCTCCATAAATAAATTGATTGATTTGTAAAAGGAGTCCTTCACTAACCACTACACCACCCGGAAAAGGCATAAAATCACTAGCCAGAGTAATACAAGATTGAAAAGCTACCATTTCCATAAAATTTAATTGATTCAGTCCAAAAGATAAATAGATAAAATAAGATATTGCTAATAAAGAAACTCTTTGACATAATAAAATAAGATAAGCTTCAAATAAAATTCTTGGATTCTTTTTCGTTAATTTTGCACATGCTTGATATCCTTTCAGAGCCTCATTAAATTTACTTTCCCATTCATTGATTCTTTTTAATTTCATTTTCCGCCCAATATGAAATAAAATAGTTGCAATTTTAGGAATTAATTTTTTAGAATAAACAAGCATTAAAAAGAAGATAATTAAAAAAATGGTAGTTATAAAACCTAATATTACTAGCCAAACAAATAAAGCACTTTGATTCCATAACATAGGAAAACAAAAGATAAACCCAAGCATAGCAACTGTTAAAAGAGCAATTTTATAAATTAAAGTATTCAGTAAAATTAACACGGTACTAATTTGATAAGGAATTTTATCTTTATTCATTTCAATCATTTGCACCGGTTGTCCACCAATACTACTAGGAGTAATCGCAGAGAAATAGACCTCGGTAAAATGATATCCAAAAGCTTGATACCAGTTAATTTTTTTCCCAAAATATTTTAACATTCTTCGAAAATAAATACATGCAAAAAAGCAATAGCCAAATAAACAAACAAATGCGAAAAGCAAAAAAATGGGATTACAATTTTGAATAGCTAAAAACAATTCAGATAAAGAATAATCTTTTAATACAAAATAATAGGTTCCAAAAATCAATACCAAAAATAATAAAATAGACCAACTATATTTTTTAATACTTTGCATATTTCTCACCCTAATTAAATATAGCATACTTCTTTAGAAATATCTACTAAAAAACTCTTACATTTTTGTTATAGTTAGCAAAGTAAATGGATTATTACTTGACAATTCAGGATAAAACTCTTCTAAAAACAGTCAAAAAGAAAAACTAACATGTATCTCATGCTAGCTTCCTTATTTTTCTAATTCTTCTAACTTTTTCTTTTCTAACTCTAATTTACTTTTTTCCTCAATAACTAATTTTTCTGGAGCCTTTTTACAGAAGTTTTCATTAGAAAGAAGAGCTTCTCTTTTTTGAATACTAGCCTTTAAAGTATCGATTTCTTTTTGCTTCTTCTCTTCATCTTCTTTTGTAATTTCTTTCTCATCATATAAATATAAAGAATAATTTTTATAAGTAACTGGATAATAAATCTGCTTCTCGCTTTTTAAGACAATATGTCCTTCTAATTTTAAAAGTTTACTAATAAATGTATAGTCTTCTTGATTTTGAAACACAACACTGAAATCTTTACCAATTTTATGCTCTGCCTTTACATTTCGAAAAGCACTCACAAATTGTATCATATTATTAACTTTTTCTTGAGCTTCTTCAAAAAAATATTGAGATTCAAAAACAGGATAATCACTTACCATAATATTTTCTTTTACATTTGGTAAACGAGAATAAATTTCATCTGTAACAAAAGGCATAAACGGATGAAGCATCTGTAAAATTCCTTTCAAAACCTTAACTAACACTTGTTTAGTAGTTGAATCTGTTAATGAATATTTAGCCATTTCAATATATTGATCACAAAAATCAGCCCAAATAAATTGATAAAGAATACTTCCAACATTTTGAAATTCATATTTGTCCATATATTTTGTAACATCTTTTACAGTCTTTTCATAACGAAATAAGATCCATTGATCGACTTCTTTGAGATTCATTTTTTCTTCTTTATAATCCTGAATATTTAATAAAACAAATCGCGAAGCATTCCATATCTTATTGATAAAATTCCAAGTACTGCGAACTTTTTCTTCTTCATAACGAAGATCTGTTCCACCAGCAGTCGAAGTTGCTAAATAATATCTTAAAGAATCAGCACCATATTCTTCAATCACATCCATAGGATCTACACCATTACCTAAACTTTTACTCATTTTTCGGCCAAGTTTGTCTCGAATAAGTCCATGAATATAACAATACTCAAAAGGTCTTTGTCCTGTAAAATGTAGTCCCTGAAAAGTCATTCGATTCACCCA
>CANPWX010000136.1 GCA_947585065.1 uncultured Bacilli bacterium
TCCGAGATAATTTGATATAATTCTTCCATTGCTTTTTCTAAATCTTGTTTTTGACTTATCAAGAAGTTATAACGTTCACTGATACGTTCATATTCACTGATACTACCTAGGTTTACTTCCCCTAAATCTTTTATTGCTTTTTTTAAACTTGTCACTTTCATACGAGCAAGTTCAGGTTCTAGCTCTAATATATAATTTCTACTTGCTTTTTCATAAGTCAAATGATAATCATTCGATAAGATATTTAACAAATAATCCATTTTAGTATCTAATTTTCCAACTTCAATTTCTTTATTTTTTAAATTAGAAATCAAAGTATGATACTCTGAATTTTTTTCTTTAAATTCTCTTTCTAATTCAAATACTTTTGAGGATAGATCACTTTTTTTATTTCTTAATTTTTCAATTTCTTTTTCACAAAGTTCTTTCTCGGTTTCTTTCTTCGTCATTTTTTCTAATAAAAGAACCATCTCTTTTTCCACACTTCCTGATTTTAAAGTACTTGCACTTGTAATACTCTTTCTTACTTCTTCAAGTTTTTCTTTTGCAATCGAAAATGTATTTTTTCTCGTATTGAACATTTCAAAAGTACTAGCAACTTCTTTTTCTTGTTTTTGAATCATGTCTTCTAATTCATTTTTTTCACTCGTTAAATCTGTTCTTTTTTCTTCTAAATTTTGAATCGATAATTCATTATTTTCTAATTCTTGTTTTAAATTCTGTAATTCTTGTTTTTCTTTTAAAGCACTCGTTTGTTTTTTTAAAGAACCACCTGTTACAGAACCACCCGCATGTAAAATTTCTCCATCTAGTGAAACTATACGGTATTTATAATGTATTATTTTACCAATTCTTTCTAATGATTCTAAATTTTGAACTACTATTACATTACCCAGTTGATTTTTCATGATATTGGAATATTTAGAATCATATTCTACTAAATCACTTGCTATACCAATATATCCTTCTTCCCTAGAAAATTCATTCCTTTCATTTGTAGGGATAGAGTGTTCTTTAATCACATTTAAAGGAAAAAAAGTAGCTCTTCCTAAATGATTTGTTTTTAAATAGGTTATAGCATTTGCTGCATCTTTTTCTGTTTCAGTAACTATAAAATTAGAACTAGGTCCTAAGGCAACATCAATCGCGGTTAAATACTCTTCTTTGATAGTTAATAATTTTCCAATGGTTCCATAGATTCCTTTTAATCTTGGATTATTTAAAATATTTTTTACGGAATAAGGAATACTTGCTCCTTCTTCAATATTTGATTCCAATAAATTTATTTTACTTTTTAAAGAAAAATTATTATGCATAGATTGCTCAATTTCTGCTTCTAAATGTTTTCTTTTAATATTTAAAATACTTAAGTTTTCTTCATAATCTCCTAAGAATTTTCTTTTTTCTTTTAAATTTTCTTCTAAAGTTTCTACTTCTTTGGATAAAAGATCATATTCTTTTTGAAACGCGAATTCTTGTTCTTTTAAACGAATGATATTATAATCTATTTTTTCTTCATCGACTTTATAATTTTGTCTTTCTTCTAATAAAATTCTTTCACTTTTTAATTTGGCAAGTTCTTCATTAATTATAATTAGCTTGTCACTTTCTTTCGTAATTTCTTCTTCTAATTTGACAATCTCTAATTTTAAGCTTTCTGTAGTTGCATTATCTTTATTACTTACAAATTCCAAAGAGTTCTTTTTTTCTTCTAAAGCTTTTATCTCTTCATTTATTTTTTTATAACTTTCATGAATATTTGTAATATCATAAGTCGTTAAAGAAATTTCTAAATCTTCTAATTCTTTCTTATATTCTAAATATTTTTTTGCTACTTCACTTTGGGCTTTTAAGGGTTCTACTGTAAGAGATAATTCATCTGTTACTAAGGAAACTTTTTCTAAATTGTCTTTTGTTTTTTCTAGTTTCTTTACACTTTCCATTTTCCTAGTTTTATATTTTAAGACTTTGCTTGCCCCTTCTAATATCACTCGGCGATCGATTGGTTTTGAATTAACAATTTCATCTACGCTTCCTTGACTAATGATGTTAAAGGAATCTACTCCTATCCCACTATCTAAAAATAAATCGGTAATATCTCGAAGTCTTACTTTCACATTATTAATATAATATTCATTATCACCAGTTTGATAAAGAATTCTTTTTACTTCCACATCAACTAAATCGGTATTTAAATAATGTTCTGTATTATCAAATGTTAAGGCAACTTCTGCTCGTTTTAAAGGATCTCTTGTCTCACTTCCTGCAAAAATAACATCACTCATCGAATTCGATCCTCGAAGAGATTTAATGGATTGTTCTCCTAAAACCCATCTTACCGCATCGACAATATTACTTTTCCCAGACCCATTCGGGCCAACAATTGCTGTGATATTTGTTTTCAGTTCAATATCAATTTTATCTGCAAAAGATTTAAACCCATAGGCTCGAATACTTTTTAATTTCATACTACCTCGCTCGTTTCTTTATTGCGTCAAAAGCTGCATGCTGTTCTGCTTCTTTTTTGCTTTTTCCAACACCAGTTCCATAAACAATACCATCAATAATTACATGGACTTTAAATACTCGAGCATGTGCTGGACCTTCCTCACTTACTAATTCGTAAGTCACACTTTCTTTTTCCGTTTGAACAAGCTCTTGTAAAATCGATTTATAATCTTTTAAAAAATGATAATCTTCTTTAATATAAGGAATCATAATACGATTGCAATATTTTTTTGCAACTTCATAGCCATGATCCAAATAAATAGCCCCTAAGACACTTTCAAATACATCTGCAATAATGGTATCATTTACTTTTCCTTGACCATGCCCTACTAAAATATATTTATCTAAACCAATTTCTTTTGCATAGGTAGCAAGTGCTGCTTCACAAACAAAACTTGCTCGAGTCTTTGTCATTGCCCCTTCTTTTAAATTGGAATTTAGATAAAAATATTCACTGGATATTAATTCTAAAACAGCATCTCCTAAAAATTCTAATCTTTCATAGGATGGAACATGATGTTCATTTGCATAAGAACTATGAGTAAAAGCCATTTGCATTCTTTTTTTATCTAAAACAGTAATTCCCAAATTTTGAAATAATTCTTCAAATTTCATTTC
>CANPWX010000137.1 GCA_947585065.1 uncultured Bacilli bacterium
GACAATACAATTGAAATAACAAGTGAAGGTAAAGAGACTAGAACACTTGATTTAAGTCAACTAGACTTAAAAACTGAATAGGAGGTATTTAAATGCCAAAGTTCAAGAATAAAAAAACTGGTGAAGTTGTAAAAGAACATTTACTTTATTATGTTGAAAGATTAAGAAAAAATCCTGATTATATAGAAGTAAAGGAAAAACAACCTAAACTGGAAAAAGAAAATAAAGAAGTGGAACAAGAAAAACCACTTCAATAGGAGGTGGTCTTATGACACTTTATGTTAGTAAAGAATATTATCAAGAAACTTTTAAAGGAACAATCACTGGAGAAGAAATTGAAAAATATTTAAAACTAGCTCAAAATAAGATTGATCGTATAACTTTTAATAGGATTGTAGGAAAAGGGTTTGATAATCTTACTAAATTCCAACAAGAAAAGATAAGAGAATCCATATGCTACCAAGCAGATTATATTAAAGAAAATGGCTATAATAACGAGGATAATAGCGATATTTCTTCTTATAGTGTTTTAGATATATCGGTTAATGTTCAAACAAAGGATAATAATTCTAAAACACAAGCCGAATTAGAATGTATGAGTGAATTAGCATATGATGCGATAGTGCAAACTGGTTTAACTCAAAGAACATGGAGATATAATGGCTAGAAAAGTTAAAATTTTGCCTTTTCCTGATTGGCTTTTAACTACTGATTATTCTATTGAACTAAACGAAGAAGGTATTTCCGAAGAAGGAGAACCTATTTCTTCCTTTAGCGGTGATGGTAAATGTATTTGGAGTGAAAAAGCCAAAAGAATTATAGATTCCGAAGGAAAAGAAATAACTTTGCTTGGTAAGGTTATTGTTAAAGGCGATATAGCACCATCATTAAAATCTATTAGTGATGGTGCTATTACTATAAATGGCTGTAGTTATGAGATATATGCTGGTTATAGACCTAGAAATCCTAATGGAACAGTTCATCATACTGAATTTGAGGTAATGTAATGAAAGTAAAAGCAAAAGTTAATCCTAACCATCTTAAATATATGCAAAAAATATGTGCAGAAGCATTAGTTGAAACAGCAGATGCTTTAAAAAGTGATTTGCAACAAAGTCATACTATGCCTTTTGAAATAGGTTCTTTACAAAATAGAAGTACATTTGTGGATCAAAGCAAAAAAAATAGTGGAAAAGTAAGCGTTGTTTCTGATACACCATATGCTAGAAGATTATATTATCATCCAGAATATAACTTTCGGAAAGATAAAAACGCTAATGCTGGCGGTATGTGGTTTCAGCCTTATGTGGATGGGAAAAAGAAAGATTTCGCTAATAAAGCTTTTGCTAGATTATTGAAAGGAAAATTATGACTTTAAAACAGTATAAAGACTATTTTAAAAAGGAATTTAATTGGTCTGATTCTATTAGTATAGGAAAAATAGATAACAATCAAGAAAAAGCTATTTGTTTCTATAATTCACAAAGAGGGCAAACCTATATTGGCACTTTAGGTGGAAAACAAAACCGAAGCACTGATATAAAACCCATAACAATTTTATTGAGATATACGAAAAATCAAAATATTGCCGAACAAATGGCACAAAAAATATATGAGTTCTTTGAAGAAAGAACTTTTTTTATCGATTCAAAAAGAGTATTCACTATGATGACTTATTCAAGTCCAATTAGTTTAGGCACTGATGATGAGAATATCTATGAGTATTCAATAGAATTAGATTTTTATGAGGAAAGAGGTTAAAAAATGGAAACAAAATTTACAGCCGGCCAATATGCAGTAAGTGAATGCAAAGTCGAAGTTAAAACTGGTGAAGAAGAATATGCACCAATAGCTGATTTGGAAGAAATTAGTATTAGTGTAGAAAATAATACAGAAACATGGTATTCAATCGCTGCTAATGGTTGGCAAAATGCTTTATTAACCGCAAAAGCATTAAGCGGATCATTCAGTGGTAAAAGAACAGTAGGAGATAAAGGAAACGATTATATCGATAGTCTTCGATATAACATTGGAAAATCTGCAGAAGCAGATTTCAAAATAACATTTCCAGATGAATCAACACTTGAATTTACTGCTGTTGTTGGCTTAACTGACCTTTTAGGTGCGGCTACTGATGTTGCCCCTTTAAGCGGTGATTTAACTGGTAAGGGTAAGCCAAAATTTACCCCAAAAGGAGCTTAATAGGGTAAAGATTTTTAAGTCTTTACCCTTATTTTTTTTATATTAGGAGGAAAATAATGAGAATTATAGATACAGGAATAACAAAAGAAATTTTAACTGGAGACAATTGTCCGCAATTAAAAATTGGAGATAAATGTTATACAGTTGATAACAGACAATCAACATTTGATAAAATCCAAGAATTACAAAATAATGCTGAATTAACCGAAAAAGATAGAACTAAATTAATTTATGAATTATCTTTAGGCAAAGATGTGGCAAGAGAAATAGAAAAAATGGATTTGCCAGTTGAGAATGCTATTTATTTATCCTATTGCATAATGGGAGCGATAACTGGTGAAGACCCAAAAGAACTTCAAAAAATGGCTAAAGAACAAGCAAGAAAAAACTAATAGTCCCAGAAACATACTACGATATGAAGTATGACTGGGACTTAATTGTTTCAAGTTTTACTCAACAATATGGCATTCGTCTCCATTATGAATATGAAAGTATTTCTTGTCAAGAATTTAGGCAATTACTTACAGGACTTAATGGGGATACACCATTAGGTTATGTAGTGCAAATTAGGTCTGAAAAAAATCCTAAAAGAATTAAAGAAATGACTGCAAATGAAAAGAAAATTAGAGCCGATTGGGCAGCTTTTAAAAGAAAAAATAAAAAAGAAGAAAAGATTTATTTAAAAACGGAAGATATTTCAAAAGTATTTTCAAAAATGTTTGGTTAGGCGGTGAGATATATGGCAAAAGAAAGTGCTGGAAAAGTCCAAGTAGATTTAGAAGTAAATTCTAAAAGTTATGATAAACAAATAAATAGCAAATTAAAAGGAACCGAAAATGCATTTTCTGGAACATTTGGAAAGATAACAAAAATTTTAGCAAGCGCATTT
>CANPWX010000138.1 GCA_947585065.1 uncultured Bacilli bacterium
ATTTCTTTTAATTCGGATGTCATCAAAATCCCCCATTCGATTATGTATATTACTCTTTATTTCTTATAAAGTCAATGAAAGAGAATCATTACTTGATACTGTTCTATTAGCCTTTTCCTTTAATAAAAGATCCTTTTTATAAGATAATACCAAAGGATAATTAGAATTCATTAGTTTATCATTTAAAACTAACACATCTAAAGACATTTTTTATTTAATAATTCTGATATAATTTCAGCATTTTCTAATTTTGGTAAATTGAGTTCTGTTAATTCTGTATTGTTCAAACAAAAATCATCTCCAATAGCTATAACATTTGGTAAATCGATTTGCTTCATAATAGTGTTATACTTGAAAAACCAATGTCCAATGCATTCTAATTTTGGCAAAGAAAGCACTTTTAACATTTCATTATTCCTACAAAAATTATGTCCAACGCATTCTAAATTAGGTGCATAAAAAGTGGTTAATGAATGATTTGAATAGCAAAAATCATCTCCAATATTTTTTACTTCTGGTAAATCAAGTTGTTTCATATTAGTATTATCATAACAAAAATAATTTCCAATATATTTTAGTTTTGGAAGTAAAAGATTTTTTAACATTTTATTTGCAAAGCAAAATCTATCACCAATACTTTCTAAATTAGGTGCATAAAAAGTGGTTAATGTCTGATTATAACGACAAAACCTATTTCCGATTATTGTTACTTCTGGTAAATAAAGTTCTGTTAAAAAGTCGTTTCCAAAACAAAAATCATTTTTTATTTCTTGAATACCTATATTTTTATAGGAAACCATTTGATTGTTTTGATTGATTATGATTTCTATGTGATTTCCAACATCATTTTCAATTATAATCTTTTTATTATTCTTTTCTTTTTCTATCTCTACTTTCTGTATATGTTTTATTGTCTTAATAAAATGATCATGTATGATGTTTTCATCTAAATAGGAAATCGTTTTGTCTTTAATATCCAACAAATAAAAATCAAATAAAATATATCTTTCTTTTTCATAAGTATTTACTTCATCTCTTTTTATAAAAATATTATTCGTACAATAGTAATTATGATTGATTTCATAATTATATTTATAGTATTTTCCATTAACCATCACATAATCAGGTATCTCAAAAGTTGACAGATATTTTTGTTTAAAACCATACACTCTTTCAAATGCTTTCGTTAAACCTTCTATAATATTATCTAAGTTATTAGAAAACGTACTATCTGGGTTTGTTACTGTATGATTATACCTGTTTTTAATAGATACTTGGTTTGTCTCTCGATCAAACTGAATACTTATCACACTTGTTCCATACTCATCTTGTCTTTTAGGATTTTTAAAATCTTCACGTTTGATAGTATCTACATTTTTCTTTACTGCAAAAAATACATAATCTGTCTTTAATCTTCCTCCACGAAAAGTACAGAGTTCTTCTCCTTTGGCATAATACTTTTTAAAACTTTGAATAGCATTTTCGGTTTTACACTCATATAAATCATATCCAGCTTTTGCTAAAAGTTCTTCTGGAGTTTTATTTCGATCAATCAATTCTTCTTTCTCTTCTCTAAAACTATAAAGATATTTGACAAATTCCTCTAAAAGATTATTTTCTTTTAAATCGTTATATAATTCATGGCTTGGATCAAAATGTTCCATAAGTAAAGAAGATAATAGTCCCTTTATTTCTAAAAGAGTAGAAAAATGTTCACGACAAAAATGAGCCATTTCCTCCCCATATTTTTTCTTAATTTCTTTGAGTTCCAGTGTCATCTAAAATCCCCCATTCGCCTATCTATATTACTTCTTCTTTTCTTTAAAGTCAATGAAGCTAGGAAACCTATGCCAAAATTAATTTTACAAATAAAAGATTTTGTAGTAAAATACAATCTAGGTGAGTACATGAAAAAAGTTTGTATTTTTTTGATAAATTGCTATCAAATAACACCTCTACATACTCATAGTTATTGCCGTTGTATACCCACTTGTAGTGAATATACAAAAGAAGCAATTAACTATTATGGAGTAAAAAAAGGCATAAAATTAGGAATTCAAAGAATTTTAAAATGCCGTCCAGGTGGAATTTATGGATATCATCCACTGATTAAAAAGGAGTTCGATTAAAAATGAAAAAATTATGTTTAATGTGTATATTATGTTTAAGTTTGTTAACAGGATGTGCTAATGAAAAAAGAATGACAGTTTATACAACCGTCTATCCTGTAGAATATCTTGTGAAAACACTTTATGGAAGCCATGCAGATACATATTCCATATATCCAAGTGGCAGTGATATTTCAACCTATGAACTAACAAATAAAATGGCTACAACCTATAGTAAAGCAGATCTATTCGTTTATAATGGCACAACAGAAGAAAAACAAATTGCTAAAACATTAGTGAACAAAAGAAGTAGCATAAAAATAATTGATGTTGCCTATAGTTTAAAAACAAAATATGGCATGGAAGAATTATGGTTAAGTCCAAGCAATTATTTAATGCTTGCCACTAATCTAAAAGATGGTTTAGAAAGTCAAATTGGAAGTCGTTATGTAAATGAAGAAATTGAAAAAAACTTTAAAGAAATAGAAGAAAAATTGTCAATTATGGATGCCGATATTCGTATTACAGCTAAACAAGCAAAAGAAAGAAATGAACAGACGATTATAACTTCATCCAATGTATTTAAATTTTTAGAAGATTATGGATTTACCGTATTATCTTTAGAAGATTATGATATGGCTTCAACAACTTACTCTTCTATTAAAAACCATTTTAACAGTGGAACTTATAAATATTTATTAATTAAACCAACAGATCAAGAAAATGAAAAAGTGACTGATTTAAAAAATACGGCTAACGCTCAGATTATAGAAGCCAATATGTTACATACATTAAGTGAAGAAGATATTACAAATAACAATACTTACTTTACAATTATGAATGATTTTGTATCTAATTTAAAACAAATCACAGATTATTAATGGATTTAATTTACGTATAATATTATTACAAGTTAAAAAAAGGGTCGCAATGATCCTTTTTATTATTTCATTTAATTTTCTTTCCTATATTTAATAA
>CANPWX010000139.1 GCA_947585065.1 uncultured Bacilli bacterium
GGTATACAGATTTTCCCTTATTTTTTAAAATCTGCTAATTCGCCTATTTTTTTTGTCTTATTTTGTCGAATTATTTTTTAGAAATTAATAAAATCGGATTTAAGTACCCGATTCTATTTATCTTTTTAAATTAAATTGTTCATAATATTGATAGGTTTCTTTTGTTTCTATTGGATAATTATAATCTTCTATTTCTTTAATAACATCTGGAATTAAATCTCCAAACAACAATAAGTTTTCTGAAAAGATTTCACAGATTTTTTCAATTGAAATGTTATATTTTTTAGAAAGATTTGCAATTGTTTCTAATCTTCTTCTTTCTTTAATTATTGATAAATATTCTTTGCTATTTTTTAATTCTTGTTTTAATTTTTTCTTTCTGTCTTTTATTATTTTTTCTAAATCTGAATGCATTTTATTTATAATATATTCATAAGTTCCTTCATTTTGAACTTGAATTTTCTTTTTTTCTTTTAAACTTTTTCCATGTCTTTCTATGAGACAATTATAAGATTTTGTATTTGTTTTTTTAATTTGTTCTACTTCATATATAATATCTTCTATGTTATATTCTCCAAATATTTGAAATAATCCTTTTCTATTATATTGCTCTATTACTTTTTTGGTTAATTTTACTGAATCAAGTATAAATTTTCTAGTATTTGTTTCAATATCTTTTTCTAAATTATAAATTTCTAATCCTAAAAAAACATTTAATTGTTTTGTATCAATTGCAGAATTACTATTTATAATACTTAAAAGTAGGGGAAGAGACACATTTATTTTTGAAGCATATTCTTTTTGTAATTTTTTAATAATTAAATAATTTTTTTGTGAATCCATAGCTTCTATCATTATTTTTTGCTTTTCTTCCGGTTCATATTGTAAATAAGTTAACATGAAATAAGGCTTGATCGCATTATTTATTTTACGGAAAACTTCTACATATTGAGTATTCATATAGGTGGCATTATTTAATATTTCTTTTTCTTTATCCGATAGACAGTTCATTACTTCTTTTAA
The DNA here is from genome assembly GCA_947585065.1 of uncultured Bacilli bacterium. Taxonomy (GTDB): domain Bacteria; phylum Bacillota_I; class Bacilli_A; order RF39; family UBA660; genus Ventrenecus. Next base: position 1,024 of record CANPWX010000139.1, read on the forward strand.
AATTGTAGGATCTCCTTTAAATTGTGTCTCATAAAGTTTTAAAATTTTTTTCTTATTTTCTTCCTTTTTTGAGTTTCTTGATAGAGCATTTTTTACATTTAATTGATAATGCATTTTTATGAATTTTTCGCGATGATATTCTACTTTTAAGTTAGTGTCAAATAGTAAAGTTTGTAAGACAGCAGTTACAAATAAACGTTCATTTAAAAAATTATCTTCAAAATTCATAAATTGGTTTGTTTCATCATAATACGTTTTATATTTTAGAAAAAATATTTTTCTTAAACCTTTGCTTTGTGGTGAGTAAGATTTTAAAATACATTCTTTTAAATAAATTTTTATAAATTTTTTGATTTCATCTATATCTTTGAAAAATTTGGTTTGCATGATTGGATCCATTTTAGAAAAAATGTTGTCTATTGTTTGTTCTGATGGGTGCCAGTCATATAAATTATTTTTTATAATACTTTTTAATACTGTTTTTGTGTCATTTTCATTCATTTTCTATTCCTCATTTCAAGTAGTTATTATAAAAGAAATTCTTCTTTTTTTCAATGAGAATCTTTCAGAGAATAGGCAATCTTGTTAACTGGGCCTGCTCCAATGGTTATGATCATATCATTTTCTTTTACATTTTCTTTTAAAAACGTTACTATGTTGTCAAAGGAATCTATATAGCAAACATTTTGATTTTGTCTTTTTATTTGTTCTACTAACATATTTTCGTTTATATCAAAATGGTTGATCTCACGTGCTCCATAAATTGTGGCAATGATTATGTGATCGAATTTACTTAAAACTTCGGCAAATTCTTCTAAATGTTCTTTGGTTCTTGAGTAGGTATGAGGTTGAAAGATAGCCCAAGATTCATGATATTTCATTTCTTTTACAGAATTTAAAGTTGAAAGAATTTCTGTGGGATGATGAGCATAGTCATCATATATTTTGGCATGGTGATATTCTCCTATATATTCAAAACGTCTTTCTACACCTTGATATTTTTCTAATCCTTTTTTTATTTGTTCTTTTTCTATATATTCGGAACATAATGCAGTTGCTGCTAAAGCATTGTATATATTCTGTTTTCCAGAGATATTTAGATCTATATGTAGATAAAATCCATGATGTTTATATATATCAAAAGAGTAATGGCCCATTTCATTTTTTTGAATATTTTTGGCTATGTAATCTGCATCGTTAGTTAGACCATAAGTAATTACTTTAGCTTGAGTGTTTTCTTCTATATCTTTTGAATTTTCATCATCCTTATTTATAATTAAATATCCATTTTGGGGTAATAAGTTTGTATATTTATGAAATGAATTTTTTATATTTTCTAAGTTATGAAAATAATCTAAATGATCATTATCAATATTAGTAATAATTTCTGCTGTAGGGTGAAAATGAAGAAAACTATCTACATATTCGCATGCTTCCATGATTAAATATTCGTGTCCACCTATATATGAAGTAGAGTGAATTTCTTTCATGATCGCCCCAATCTGAATGGTTGGATTTTTTTTAGCTTCTAGGAAGATCATTGATACCATTCCTGTTGTTGTGCTTTTTCCGTGAGTTCCAGAAATACATAAACAGTTTTTATATAATTTTGTCAATTTTCCTAAAAATTCAGCACGTTCGTATGCTTCTTTTTTTAATTCGGATGCTTGTATTCTTTCCGGATCATTTTCGGGAATCGCGGCTGTGTAAACTACAATATCTGATTCTGCAACAAGCTCAGGATGATGTCCGTAGAGTACTTGAAATCCTAAATCTTTTAAATGATTGGTAATTTTTGATTCAGAGATATCTGAACCTGTTACAATAGCTCCCATACTATTTACCATTTCTGCAATACCACTCATGCTTACTCCACCAATACCAATGAAATGAATTTTTTTTCCGTTTAACATATATACCACCTATCTAATTTCTATTATAAAGTTTTTTTCTTCATTCTACAATTGCAAAGTAAAAAAAAATATAGTAAAATTTATTTAGTAAAAAAAATAGAAAGAAGGTCCCTCCTATGCAAATATCAAAAAACAGGTTAGGGGGGG
>CANPWX010000140.1 GCA_947585065.1 uncultured Bacilli bacterium
TATAATAATCCAACACCTTTTATTTTGCAAGATAATTTTTTAAATCAATAGACTTTTCGCCAGAAATTTGGTACAATTTCAACATAGAAAAGTTGGTGAATAATATGTCATTAAAAAGAACAGGTTATCAAGAAAGACTAATAGATAAATGGATTGATGAAGATTTAAAATTGTTTGGTGCTATATCTATTGAAGGACCTAAATGGTGTGGAAAAACATGGACATCATTAAATCATGCAAATTCTGTTGTATATTTAGATGATAGTACAGAAAATTTTGATAAACGTGAAAAAGCAAAAATGGATGTATCTTTAATATTAAATGAAGAAACACCAGAATTAATAGATGAATGGGGAGAAGTTCCAGAAATATGGGATGCGGTAAGGCATAAATGTGATGAAGATACCAAAAAAGGAAAATATATTTTAACAGAGTTAACCACTTTAAGAAAAAGTGAAGATGAAGAAAAAATACATCATTCAGGTGCAGGAAGAATAAATCGAATAAAAATGTATTCTATGAGTCTTTATGAATCAAACGATTCTACAGGTGAGGCTTCTCTTCAAGCATTATTTGAAGGAACCCAAAAAAATAAACCCACACAAAAAACATCTATAGAAAAATTAGCAGTTTTGATAGTAAGAGGTGGATGGCCAGAAAATAAAGATACAGAAGATAATCTAGTTTATAGGATGCCAAAAAGTTATTTAAAGGCTGTGCTAGATTTTGATATAGATAAAGATGGAATAAAAAGAGATCGAATGAAGATGGAAATGCTTATAAAATCTTTGGCACGTAATGAAAGCACTGTCGTTAGTAACGTTACATTAATATCCGATATTGAAGATTATACTACAGATAAAAATTATCAATTATCTCGAAACACGATTGCTGATTATTTGAGAGTATTACAAAAATTAAATTTGCTTGAGAATCAAGAGGCTTACAGTCTAAATTTAAGAAGCAAGTCCGTAGTTGGAAAATCACAAAAAAGACATTTTACTGATCCTTCTTTAGCCTGTGCTGCATTAGATATTAATCCTGAAAAACTTATGAATGATATAAAAACATTTAGACTTTTCTTTGAGGCTTTAGTAGAAAGAGATTTAAGAATATATATAGAGTATTTAGAAGGGAAACTATACCATTATCGAGATTCTAATGGATTAGAAGTAGATGCCATTGTAGAACTTCCAAGTGGAGAATATGGAGCCATTGAAATTAAATTAGGATCAAATGAAATAGAAAGTGCAAAACAAAACCTATTAAAATTTTCTAAAGAAGTCAAAAAAGAACCAACATTTATGTGTATTATATGTGGATTATGGAAAGATGTAGTAAGAGATCCAGAAACAGGAATTTATATTTTACCTATTACAGCATTAAAACCATAAAAATATCAAAGAAAATTTTTAAAAATGGCAAGTAGATATATTATTTAGCTATTTTCTTCTTTTGCCTAAATTTTTGAAGCAACCTAACTCCATCAAATAGAGCAAAATTGGCAAAATGCAAAAGATACTTGAAACATAGAAAAGGATTAAAATTGTGCTTTAAAAATAGGTTTGAGTCTACCATAATTCATCAGACACTGTCTGATGAAAAAAGTTAAAAAATCTTTAATTATTATATAATTCTTTTTTGATAGAAATTAATGGAAAGTCATACACTTTTTCAAGTTTTTATCACATTTTTTCAAAAAACAAAAAAATCGTTTTAAAAAACGAAATTTTTATATCTTTTGTATTCTTTTTAAACTTAATGTATCTTTTGGAGGAATACTTGGAACAATATCATAAACAAAATCTTCACTTAAAAATTTATACATTTCTGTGTCATAAAAATTACCTTCATAATCTCCACGATCACAAAAACGAATTCCTGAGGCAAGTAAATATTTACTAATCAAACGATTTTCTTCTTCATCAACATACCATAAAACAGGATCAACTTTGATCATTACAGAATCTCCAGGTTTATAAAACTTTCCATTTGAAAGTAGACAAGACATGGTGTCATGGTAAACAAATTGAATATATTTCACACCCTTATATATATTCATATCATCATATATAATATATTCTTCATATTCTCTAGCTTTAAATGGTTCAGATGTTTTGTTCCATAATCTGGAATCAGTTACATATTTTTTACCTGTTGCCACAAAACCAGAATTGGGTGCAAAACGCCATGGTACAACAAATTGAGGATACTCTCCATAAACAGTTTCTAAAATTCCATATGAATTGCTTTTAGCGTTTTTTAATACCTCTGTTAAGTCATCAAAATATATAACAGGCCTTACTCCTCCTGTTCTTTCATCTGCTTCACGATAGGTGCCCCTTCCATCAGAATCGGTTACGTACACATCACCATATTCACCATAACCATAATTAGCATACCAACCAGCTCTTGTTCTGAAATCAGCACCTCCCCCTAAAAGAACAGCAAAATCAGTCATTTCACAACGAACTCCCATTTTTTTTAAAGTACGATTAGGACAATTTACATCACCGGGGCCAAGTATAAATACTTCTTTATCTTTAAAATGCATAATATATCACTCCTACACTTATGATAACACATAAATTATGATAATGAAACAAATTTCATAATTAAATTCCTAGAGATTCTGATTGAAATAAATTTGTACTTGACAAGCATAGAATGAAATGATAAGATATCATTGATTTTTAAATCAAGGTTTTGCTTCGGTGAAACCTTATTTAAAGAAATGTTTGATACACCAGGATGTGTGTAAATGGGAAGGAGAAATTATGGCTACAATTAATCAACTTGTAAAAAAAGGAAGAAGTAAAAAGACAAAAAAGAGTAAAAGCCCAGTTTTAAATGTAGGATTTAATACTATTGAAAGAAAACAAACAAATACATATAGTCCTCAAAAACGTGGAGTATGTACTCGTGTTGGAACAAAAACTCCAAAGAAACCGAACTCAGCATTACGTAAATATGCTCGTGTAAGATTATCTAATGGAAGAGAAGTCGATACTTATATTCCAGGTGAAGGACACAACTTACAAGAACACAGTGTTGTTTTAGTTCGTGGTGGACGTGTAAAAGAC
>CANPWX010000141.1 GCA_947585065.1 uncultured Bacilli bacterium
GTATTACTTGCCAATGCTTTAGGGGAATATATTACTGTTTTACAAACCGAAACGGTTTTAGCTTCTTGGATGAAAGGGATTTCGTTTTCTTTACAAATTTATTTTGATTTTTCTGGTTATAGCGATATGGCTATTGGTTTAGGACTTATGTTAGGATTTCATTTTTTAGAAAATTTTAATTATCCTTTTCTTGCCAAATCGGTTACTGATTTTTGGAGAAGATGGCATATTTCTTTATCTTCTTGGTTTCGTGATTATATTTATATTCCTTTAGGAGGAAATCGGTGCCGTATGTTTTTATGGCTACGGAATATTATTGTTGTTTGGCTTTTGACAGGTCTTTGGCATGGAGCGAGTTGGAATTTTGTTTTATGGGGACTATATTTTGCTATTATTTTAATTATTGAAAAACTTTTTTTACAATCTTTTTTAAAAAGAAAATATATTCGACATATTTATACTATTTTAGTCGTTATTATTAGTTTTGTTATTTTTCAAAATGAATCGATTTCTCAAATAGGGATTCAGTTACAAAATATGTTTTTCTTAAGATCTGTTCCTCTCAGTGATTCTCTCACAAATTTTTATACTTTAGATTATTTGGGGATACTTATTTTTTCTTGTATTGCTTCTTTTCCTATTGGTAAATGGGTTTATGAAAAACTTAAAACTTATAAAGTAGTGGAAGGGATTCGATTTGTTCTTATTTTCCTTTTATTTTTCTTATGTATCTCTTCTTTAGTGGATGCATCCTTTAATCCTTTTTTGTATTTTCGTTTTTAGAAAGTGGGTAGATTTATGAAAGATAAATGTTATGTGGTTACTTTTTTCATTATTCTTTATGGTTTTGTTCTTCTTTTTTTCTTTCTTCCGAAAGAGAATATTAGTTGGACAGAAAAAAGATATTTAAAAAAATTTCCAACGTTTTCTTATTCTAGTGATTATGTAAATGAAGTAGATGCTTATGTATTAGATCATTTTCCAGGAAGAGATTTTTTAAGAAGTGTCAAATCTTATTCTAATTATTTTATTTTTAGAAAAATAGAAAATAATGATTTGGTTCTTTATAAAGATGGAATTTATAAAACGAGTAAGACAAATAAGAAAGCCATTGATTATTATTTTCATACGATTTTGAATACGAAAAATCTTTTTCCTTCGGATGCTTCTTTTTATTCTGTTTTAGTGCCTGATAAAAATTATTATTTAGATATTCCTTTTTTAACAATGGATTATGAGTATATTTATAGTCAAAAAATAGATGGAGTGAAATCTATTGATATTCGGGATCTGTTATCTTTCAATCATTATTATCTTACGGATACCCATTGGAAGCAAGAGATGTTGTTGCCTGCTCTTCATTTTATTTTAGAAAATATGGGTATTATTCCTGAAGATATTTCTTATGAGGAACATATTTATTCTGATTTTAAAGGAGTTTATTATGGTGAAAGTGCGACTTTTGGAAAGAGAGATACACTCGTTTATTTAACAAATGAGGATATCTTAAATGCTCATGTTACTTATTTTGAAAATGAGGATCTTACTACTGTATATAATGAAGATAATTTAGAAAGTTTTGATTCTTATGAAGTATTTTTAGATGGGGCAAGTGCTTATATTGAGATTGAAAATGAGCACAGTAGAACAAATCGGGAACTCCTTGTTTTTCGGGATTCTTTTGGAAGTAGTATTATTCCACTTTTTATTCCTTATTTTCGAAAGATCACTGTAATTGATAATCGTTATATTCCAAGTAGTATGTATACAGAAATGATTTCTCTCGAGCACCCAGATATTCTATTTTTAAATAGTACATTACTTGTAAATGATAGTTTTGCTTTGAAAAATTAAAAATTGACATTTTTTGTCAAATGCGTTATAATCTTGAACGTTAAGGGAGAGTAAAAATATTTGCAAAATGCAAGTAAAAAATGATGAATAGACATCAATTTGACATTTTTCTGATTTTGTGCTATAATGGAGTTGCAAAAAAGAAATAGGGGGTTTGTAATTATGAAAAATTATGTGTTAGATTATGTTAATGAGAACGAGTTTCGTAAACTAGAAAGGGCTTTAAAAAAGTACAATATGCGTGCTTTTAAAAAATTGAGTTTTGATTATTATCCTGCTTTAAGAACTGGGGAGTTTGTTGGCGAGATTATTAGTCGAAATAAACAAGCAGGTACTGTTACTTATGAATTAAGATTACCTAGTGATGCGATGTTCGCTCAAGTACATGGTGAAGTAAAATTAATTTATACGGTTTATCAAAAAGAAGAAACTGTTATGTTAAAAGAGATTACTCCAAAAGATATTTTACTTGAAGGACATAAATCCGAATTAGGAACTTATAAGGGAATTATGATTAGTCGTTCCAATGCTTCTAAAGACCGTTTTAAAATTGATTTATTAAATATGTTACAAGGAAAGGAATAATTTCCTTGTTTTTATATTTTAATGATTCTATCTTTATTCGTATTTTTTTGAGTTTCAATAATCTGGATGAAGAAGTACGCCAACTTTTATTTAATAACCGTAATCATATATATGATCTATACCTAGTTCCTGTAATTTATAATATTTTTTGAGCACTAACCCAATTTCTTTTACATTATCATCTGGATATTTATTCATTAATATATCATCCATAATTTTTAGTTTTACTGGTTCTAAATCATAGCCTACTATTTTAAAGACAAAGTTATTATATGCATCAAATAAATATTCATCGATATTATCCTTTAAAGTAACAACTACATGATTAGCTGTCAGAGGTGTCGCCCTATGCCAAGTATCTGTTTCATCAACTTTTACATATAATAAAATTGAATTAAAACCTAATGTTTTCATGATATCATTTATTAATAAATTTATATGTCGGCAGCAGCCTACTCCATACATAACTTGTGCTCCTTCAGCCATATTAGGTAAATTTAAGTAATTAAATGATGATGAATACTTCATGTTAC
>CANPWX010000142.1 GCA_947585065.1 uncultured Bacilli bacterium
ACATCATACCCTAAATATCTTAAAGTTTTTTCTAAAATATCATGTCCCACATAACTACGCATATTACCAATATGAGGATCATGATATACAGTAGGGCCACAAGTATAAAACTTTACTTTCCCTTCCTCATTTGGAATAAAAAGCTCCACTTTTCTTGTCAAAGTATTATATAGCTGCATAGGTTTTCCTTCTTTCTTTACAATTATACCATATTATATTATTTATTAAACAAAAAAATAGTCCTTCTCTAACGAAGAACCATTGAAAATTTTTCTTGCTTTGACCAAGAAAAAGAAAGTTTGTAATAAATAGTTACTTTCCTTGTCGACAAATGAAATTTCTCTTATTACGAATGATATTCTAGCATGAATACGAAAAAAAAGCAAGCAACAAAAAAACAAAAGTTTTCACCCTTGTTTATAAATATTCCACTATAGCAACATTTTTAGCTAGCTTTTCAATTAAATCCTCACGATCATATTGATTAAATATATTTTCAAAATTACTATGATCTAGTAAAAAAAGTTCATAATATTCATTAAAAATTTCTTTAATATTTTTTACTCCTAATTCCTGCAAATAGCTAATATTTGCTTTGACCAACTTCTTATTTTTTTCTAAATTTTCAAGCATTACATCTGCAACAGAATCACAAAAACGATTCACTTCATCTGAACTAAAACCAAACTTTTCTAAAAATTTCATAGATTACCTCCAAAAGATAATTCTTTTGTATAATGAAGAGCAGCTTGATACAACTGAGAAGGATCAGTCATTCCAACTTTCCATACTTGATTTAAAACACTCTCATCAAACTGAAACAACCTAGATACTAATCTCATATTTGTCATTTGAATTCCTTTTTGATTACAAAAATCTACTACATCATAGTTGAAACATTGAGCATTAATAAATACATTAACTTTTCTTTGATAAGTATCAGGTTCGGAAGGATTATTCGTTTTAACAGTTTCAATCAATTTTAATTCATTCATATTAAGACCTCCTAATATACAATAAGTGGAAGATCTTTAGGATCCATTCCCGTCCCACGTACTCTTTGGATAGCAGCCTGTAACTCATCATAATTATATTTAACTAGTATATTTGGATTTAAATAAATATCTGTAATTTCTTTACCAATACTAAGCAAAAGTTCAATTTTATCTTGCAATTCTTTATCATACATAATTTCAATATGATTTACATAGATATCATTTTCCATTCCCTTTGATTTCAAATACTCTAAATTACTAATCACCGTATTTCGATCAAAATTTTGAATATATTTATTAATTTCCTCACTAGTAAAATCTAAATAATCAATTCCAGCATTTTTTAAAGTATTTAATGCTTCATCTTCAATAGGAGATTCTAAAGGAACATCTTCATTTGATACTTCTACTTCTTTTTGTTCTGTTTCTGATACTACAGGAACAGGCTCATCAACCATAGTCTTTGCTTCTTGAATAACTTCAGAAATAGACTTTCCAGATTTTTCCTTTGCTTCAACTCTTTCATTGTATTGGAGTAAAGCATCTTCTGGGAACATCAAAATCTTTGCTGTTTCTCTTTGTTCTTCTTCATTAAATCCAAATTCTTCCAAAAGAGAAGTAATACTATCTCTTGTAATATTAATATGTCCAGACAAAGCTAAATCAAAATATTCATTTAATTTTTCCTGATTAGCAATAGCAGCATCTCGACGAATTCCAAGTTCTTCAATTGTAGTAATTGCCTCATTCATTTCGTCCTCAACTTTAACAAGCTCATCTTCAGCTTTTTTAGCATCCTTCTCAACTGTCTCAATAGTTTTAGGCAAATTCTTTTCTAATTTATCTAAAATAGATTGTGGATCAAAATCAATTCTTAATCGACTCAATACCGTTTCATAATCTTCTTTATGAATACCTTGTAACGTCTCCTTAAATTTTTCCCCTTGATCCTGTAATTTTTCTTTTAAAGTTTTTAAATCAGAAATATCTGTTTGTAATTTTCCTTTTTCTTCCGTAGTTCTAGCCTTAGTTTCTTCAGCTTTTGCTTTTTGACGATCCATTTCTTTTAAAATTTCACTATCAGAACCACGCAAATTATATAATCTATCTAGTAAGCTTTCCGTATTTATTGTCATACGCAAGTCACACTCCTTTTATTCTAATTCAAATTATAGCAAACGAAACAAAATTTGTAAATAGTTTTTGATAACGAAAAAAGAAAATCACTTTTTATTTTCTCTTTAAAATTCACTAATCTACTACAGTGTTAAAATAATGCGAAAACCATAGCAATATGCCCCTTGACCATTAGCATAAGCAAAATGCATAATACCAGATTCAGCACCATAATGCTCAGACCCGCCTCGCACAAACCATGGAGCAGAAGAATATACAAAAAAGGCAGAATCTGCATTATAACTACTAATTATTCTTGCAGGTCCATATTCACCACTAGAAATACGATAATACAGAACTCTACTAAAAGGGCCAAATTCTTTTGTGGCATCTCCTAATTTTCCTCTTTGATACTGATAAGTTGAAGTACTAAATTCATATAAATCATAATATTTTTTACTTGGCCAAGGTAATCCATCTATTTTAGTTTCCGATTCCTTAGTATAATAACCATTAAATCCCGAATTATTACTAGCATCTACTCCACTTGCCGGAGAAGAATTTTCTTCACTAACCTGCATAACTCCCATTACAAAATCCCATGCCCCACCAGACATATCATAGACACCAGTATAATTTCCTGTAGTACTAGCCGTTTTACTTCGTGTATCAAAATAATTATAAGTAAAATCTCCATTTTCACTAAGCTTGGTCCCTTCAGATTTATT
>CANPWX010000143.1 GCA_947585065.1 uncultured Bacilli bacterium
CCTACACCCTTAGCAGGGGCGCCTCTTCAGCCTCTTGAGTACTACTCCATCACCAAGTGGTTACTAGTTAAGTCTACTATAAAACTTGGTTGCTGTCAATACCATTTTTGAACTGTAACGAATATTTTAAAGTTTTTTTACTGCAAAGTTGTTTAATACTTTTCCTTTTAATATAGAACTTCCTATGATAAAGATCATAGAACAAATGAATAAAATACTTGCCCAAATCCAAGTCCATATATTTATACTATTTTCTATATAGCCATTGATAATTAAAAATATAGAAAAGAAAATTCCTACTATTCCTATTATATTTAATCTTATAAAGCGAACTTTCATTTCTTTTCCTTTTTCTGTTTTATAGTATTTTTCTTTGCATTTTTGCTTTTCTTCTTTATTCATTCGTTGATATTTATTTTTCATCTTTGTCACCTCTCGTTATTATCTTATCATAATTATTTTATTTTCGAAAGCATATAATTTCCATATGAGAGATTTAAATCAAACACTGAAAGAATTAAAGAATGAAGATATTATTTGGATTATTTCTATTTTTACTGCCTTTTTTGCCCTTATTTCCAATTCTATTGAAAGAAAATATACTGATCAAAAAGTACCGAAATTCAAAAAAGATTTCAAAACTATCAATATTTTTATCGGTGTGGTAAGTTTTTTTGTTTATCTTTATTTTCTAGTACTTACTTATTCTCGTTTTAAAGAAAATAACCCAAATACTAGTTTTAAAACAATGCGTATTCGTCAAGCAAATTTTATTGCTGCTAGTCTCGTTATTATTGCAAGTGTTATCTATCTTATCACAGAAATACTTAGCGATGATGATACAGATATTGATTTATTGATTTAAAAAAGATTAGTTTTATCTCCTAATCTTTGGACTAATTATTCTTTCACATAATTCATTATAAGATATTTTATTTGCTAAAGCAGCCTGAGGTAATAAACTTGTTGGTGTCATACCTGGTAATGTATTTGCTTCTAAACAATAGATATTATTTTTTTCATCCATTAAAAAATCAATTCGAGAGTAAGATCCAAGATGCAAAGATTCATGAACTTTTAAGGCAATGGATTGTAATTGTTCTGAAATTTCTTCTGAAATAGGAGCAGGACAAATTTCTTCTGTTTGACCTTGTTGATATTTATTTTGATAATCATAAAATCCTTTTAATGGCTTTATTTCTATTACTGGTAATGGTTGACTTTCTAGTATGCCTACAGTAAATTCTCTGCCCTCTATTTTTTCTTCTAAAATTAATTCTTTTTCATATTTTCTACTATTTTCAATTGCCTTTTCTAGTTCTTCTAAAGTCGTCGCGATTTGGATGCCAATACTAGAACCACAGGAACATGGTTTTACTACACAAGGAAGCTTTACTTTGGAAATATCCATTTTTGTATTTTCATCGATATAAAGCCAATTAGGAGTTTGTATTTGATTGGATTGCATGATTCTTTTAGCAATATCTTTATGCATTGCTAGCATACTTCCGATGGCAGATGAACCCATATATGGAATTTGATAAATATCTAATAATGATTGCAATTTTCCATTTTCGCCGATGGATCCATGGAGTGCTAGAAAAACCATGTCGGCCTTCTTGCAATTTTCTATTACTTCTTCAGAAACGAAAGGAGCATCCTTTAATTTTAATTCTTCTAAATTTGGAATTTCTTTGGATACAGAGTATTGATACTCATAATGATCTTTTTGGGAATGATATTTTGTTTCTCCTCCAAAATAAATATCTAAAACCATCACTTCATGGCCATTTTCCATTAAAGCATTGGCGACTAATGAGGCAGATGTAAGTGAGACTTCTCGTTCAGGACTTAATCCTCCTGCTAAAACAATAATTTTCATATTTTTTAATACCTTTCTATTTCATTATATCTTTTTCTTTCTATTTTATGTCTTTTTCGATCTCTTCTAATGCTTTTTTCATTCCTTCATAAGGTAGAAAGGCACAATGTTTACGATTCCCTTGTTTATATATCTCATTATATACATTTGCTTCTTTTAAACATTCTTCATCATATTTTTTTTCATTTAACATATTTTCAAAATTTTCGATAAATTCTTTAGCTTCTTTGCTACTTTTTCCAATTAAATTATGGATCATAATAGAAGTTGATGATGTGGAAATTGCACAGGCTTCCCCATCAAAGCAAATATCTTTTATTTTGCCATCTTCCATTTTAATAAAAATATCTAAATTATCGATACAAGATGCATTACGAGTATTTACTTTTATGTAATTTTTGTCTTCTACTTTTTGTTTATGTTCTGGTTGCATATAATGTTGCATGATGATTTCTCTTTTTAGTTCTTCATCCATTATAACATCTCCTTTAAAATTTTTTCTTTATCTTTTAGTAGTTCCACAAGAGCATCTACATCACTTTCGGTGTTATAAAAATAAAAACTAACTCTGATGGTATTGGTTACACCTACTTCATTTTTTAAAATTTTCGCACAGTGATTTCCAGCTCGGACACAGATTTTATATTTATTTAAATAATAGGCAACATCTTGACTGAATATTCCATCTACATTAAATGCCAAAATTCCACCATCGGCTTCTAAATTAATTAAATCAATATGAGGAATGGCCAAAAGTTTATCGATAGCGTATTTGCGTAGATGTTTTTCGTATTCTTCTATTTTTTCCATTCCAATACTTTCTAAAAAGCGAATGGCTTCTCCTAGGCCTATTACACCGGCAATATTTGGTGTTCCTGCTTCTAAACGTGTTGGTAATTCTTTATAAAATATTTCATTTGGATTATCAAATGATTCGTTCATTCCTC
>CANPWX010000144.1 GCA_947585065.1 uncultured Bacilli bacterium
ATGATTTTCTTTATCATAATAAATCACTTGTAAAGCTTGATTTACCAATGGTTAAAGAAATTGGAAGTTCTTTTTGTGCTCATAATGACAGATTAAAATATATATTGCTGCCAAAAGTCAAAACAATCAAATATGCTTTTCTTATTTATAATCAGTCACTCATAGAGCTAGATTTACCAAATGTAGAATGGATTGGCAATGATTTTTGTAATAGTAATACAAATTTAAAAAAAATAAATTTACCAAAAGTCAAAACAATTGAATCTAATTTTTGTTATCTTAATAACAGCATAGAACATTTAAGTCTACCTAAGGTAAAAACAATTGGAACAGATTTTTTTCATTATAATCAATCGTTATCTTCTTTTTATGCTCCGAATTTAAAGAAAGTAGGCACCGAATTTTTAGCAATAAATTTTTGCTTGAAAAGTTTAATAATACCTAAATTAGAAAATAAGGAAAATATTATAAAATTATTAAATAGAAAAATGTCTTTAGATGTGTTAGTTTTAAATGATAAACTAATGAATTCTAATTATCCTTTAGTATTATCTTATAAGAAAAAATTTTTATTAAAGGAAAAAAGAAGAAAGATATTTCTCTTTATGAAACGGATTGAAGAAACATGTAAATATGTAAGAAGGTAATAGATATGAATCAAGAATTAAAAGAAATTAAAAAGAAATATGGAGAAGAAATGGCTCATTTTTGCCGTGAACATTTTGCAACTCTTTTAGAAACAGAAGGACTTTTATCCTCTCTACTTCTTGAACATTTTGAACCCAATCATGAATTATATAAAGATTTAAAAGAAAATAATCTTTTAGAAGAATTTGTTCAATATCTTTATAGTTTTATAGAAGAGAAAGAAGAACTGATTGATAGTAAGGAAACTCCAAAAGAACTTTTAGCAAAAGCTGGGTATGATTTATATGAATGTAAAACAGAAAGTGACATTCAAAGTTTTAAAAAGTATTATGCGAAAGGAGAGGAACTCTGTACTTTTCATGGAGGAAGATTAGAGACAGATTATGTATTTTTTGCAGTAAAGAAAAATGTAGATAATATAAAACGTGAAGATTTTAAAAATCCTAAAAGACAAGATGAGTATGGAACAAGTGTGATAAGTATTCAGTTTGATCGAGAGACAAACCAAGTATCCATTAAAAACAGGTATAATCATACAGTAGTTAATCCAGATAGTACGTTTTCTAATAACTTAGATAATATTATAGAAGGTTTAACAAAATCGTTTGAGAGTGTTTATGGGTTCAAGCAAGAATATTTATCATCTTTTGAGATACCTGATTATGTGATGGTAAATGGAAAGTATTATAAATATAATTATGAAATTCGTCTTAATTATTATTGTACTAACAATATATTTATAAAAAGAGAAGAAGTTATTTCTTACGAAAAAGAAAGATATATTTTATTTGATTATTATTTATTAGATATCAAAGAAAAGAAAATCATGTATTTAGATGAAAATATAAATGATCATTTTATTGAAACAATAGGAACTATTCAAAAAATAGAGATAGAAAAAGAAAAAAATAATAAAAAGATAAGGATTGAAAATGAGTTTGGAAACAATATAGAAATTATAATTAATTCAAGCAATCAAATGGTTTCCTACACAAATAGGGATATTTTAAAGATAAACGATAAATTTTGTATGATTAACCGGTCCTTAAAGGAAATTGATTTACCAAATGTAGAAAATATTGGAGAAGATTTTTGCTATTTTAATAACATTTTGGAGCATTTAAATTTACCTAAGGCAAGAAACATTGAATATAATTTTTGCTATCACAATAAAGCTTTGACAAAGTTGTATTTACCAAATGTTGTAAATATTAGAGAAAATTTTTGCTATTCTAATAATTCATTAACAACTTTTCATGCTCCTAATTTAGAAAATGTTGATGATAATTTTTTCTTTATAAATAAAATGTTACAAAATCTTTCACTTCCAAAGCTAAAAAATGTTGGAAATTATTTTTGCTATAATAATACTAATATGGAACATCTTAATTTACCAAATCTTCGAACAGTTGGAGTAGCGTTTTTTTATCATAATCATTCATTAAAGGATTTTAATACTCCTAATTTAGAAAATATTGGACATTGCTTTTGTTATCAAAATAATTCTGTAAAAAATGTAAATTTACCTAAAGCAAAAGTTATTGGTGATGATTTTTTGCATTTTGCCAGATTAAATAGTTTTGAAGCTCCTTATTTAGAAAGCATTGGTTCCGATTTTGGGGGACTTAGTAATATTGAGAAACTTTCTTTACCCAATATTCAAACAATTGGAAATCGATTTTGCCTTTGGAATGAGAAACTTAAAATATTAAATTTGCCTAAGGTAAAAAATATTGGAAATGATTTTTGCTATTATAATCAGACATTAACAACTTTTTATGCTCCTAATTTAGAAAAAGTAGGCAATGATTTTTTAAAACATAATGTTTACTTAAAAAATTTAATAATACCTAAATTAGAAAAAAATATAATGGAGTTGTTAAATAAAAGAATGTCTTTAGATATATTAGTTTTAAATGATAAACTAATGAATTCTAATTATCCTTTGGTATTAACTTATAAGAAGAATCTTTTATTAAAAGAAAAGTCAGATAAAGCAATACGTAGATTGACATAAGTATGCACACTTTCTTTTGCTTTTTCCTTGATTTATAGTATAATGATTAGGGAAGGTGAGGAAATGAAATTTGAAGAATTATTTCAAAATTTGGGAATTACTGTTTTAGATAAAAAAAGAATGCAAATGGCTTTTAC
>CANPWX010000145.1 GCA_947585065.1 uncultured Bacilli bacterium
TTTGGATGTTCCAAATAAATCAAGGATTGATGGAATTGAAGATTTAAAAATAGCTGATATTATTAAAATTGATCATCATCCTTTTGAGGAAGATTTTGGAGGAATTGAATGGATTAGTGAGAATGCTTGTAGTACTTGTCAAATGATTGCTGAGCTCATTTTATCTTCTAATTATCCGTTAACATCTGGAGTTGCTTCGAATCTTTTTTTAGGGATTGTTTCTGATAGTGATCGTTTTTTACTTTCTTATACTACTGTAGAGACATTTGAAATTGTTACTACTTTATTAAAGAGAAGTAAAATTCCTTTTCCAAAAATCTATGAAAAATTATATGAAAGACCTATTGAAGAAGTTCGTTTTCATGGGTATTTATCCGATCATTTAACTGTTACAGAAAATGGGTTTGCTTATGTTCGAATATCTGATGAAGTGATCGATGAGTATAAGGTTGATGTGGCTACTGCTTCTAATATGATCAATGATTTTAATTTTATTAAAGATGTTTATGTGTGGACTTTTGTTACTTATGATGCAAAAAATGATCTTTATAAAGTTAATATTCGTAGTAAGGGTCCTGTTATCAATGAGATTGCTTCTCGTTATAATGGGGGAGGACATAAGTTTGCAAGTGGCGTTAGAACACAGAGAAAAGAAGATATTGATGCTCTTTTTGAAGATTTAGAATGTGCTTGTAAAGAATATAAAGAAAGTTTGAAATAAATGGAAATTATCACTCCATTTTTTTTAATTTTGTATATTTCTTTAAAATCTTTTCATAATAGGAATGGAGGATTTTATATGAATAAAGAAGAGTATCAAAAATTAGTGAGTGAATATACTCCTAAAGAACCTAAGTTAAAGAATGCTTGTCTTGCTTTTTTGGTGGGTGGTGCGATTGGATTCTCGGGACAGGTTGTGGTTACCATTTTGCAAAATAGTTTTGGAATGGATGTGAAGGATGCTTATGTTTGGCTTTGTATTTCGATGATTTTTTTATCTAGTTTACTTACTGCCTTTGGCTTTTTTGATAACTGGGTAAGTAAGTGTAAAGCAGGTCTTTTTTTGCCTACTACTGGTTTTGCTCATTCTGTTACTAGCGCGGCATTAGATTATCGTAAGGATGGATTTATTACAGGGCTGGGAGCTAACTTTTTTAAACTTGCTGGGAGTGTATTATTATATGGAATGCTTAGTGGCTTTTTCTTTGGAGTTTTGGGGGTGATTTTCCATGGCTAGTAAGATGATTCATAATGTTTATATTAAAGATGCCTTTAGTATTGCAGGGCCTGTTGAAAAGGAAGGGGCTATTCGTGATTATGATCTTGTGATGGATGATTATTATTATAATTCTAAAACTTTTGAACAAGCTGAGGTTAAAATGCAAAGAACGGTGATTGATAATCTTTTACGTCGTAATCGATTAGTTCATAGTGATATTTTCCTTTTAGTTGGTGGAGATTTATCTAATCAAGTTGCTGTTACTTCTTATGCTGCTAGTTATTATCCTATTCCTTATATGGGTGTTTATTCGGCCTGTGCTTCTTTTGTTGAATCCCTTATTGTTGCTAGTGAGATGATGGAAAGTAAAAAATCCGCTTATGCGATATGTATCACTTCTTCTCATAATTGTGGGGCTGAAAAACAATTTCGGTTTCCGATTGAATATGGAGCACCTAAACCAAATACTACTACTTTTACGGCAACAGGTGCTGTGTCTACTTTGCTTACAAAAGAAGAAAGTCGTGTTCGAATTGAGTCTTATACTGTAGGAACTGTGACTGATATGGGATGTAAAGATGCTTCGCATATGGGAGCAGTTATGGCTCCTGCGGCTGCTAAAACAATCGTGAATCATTTAATGGAACTGAATCGAAGTATTGATTATTATGATCTTATTTTGACTGGTGATTTAGGATGTGTTGGCTCTAAAATATTAAAAGAATATTTAAAAAGAATGTATGGTATTAAAATGAAAAATCATATGGATGCTGGGTGTGAACTTTATTTACCAAGTCAAGAAGAAACTTATTCTGGTGCGAGTGGACCGGTGGCTTTACCTTTGTATTTATTTAATAAAGTTTTGAAACAGAAGAAAGTGAAAAAGATTTTGTGTGTAGGAACTGGATCTTTGCATAATTTATTTTTTGTGAATCAAAAACTTGCTATTCCTGCTATTAGTCATGCTGTTAGTTTGGAGGTGAAGTAATGATTTTTTTAAACGCTTTTTTACTTTCGGGAACATTTTGCTTGATTGCTCAAGTTCTATTAGATCATACGAAGTTAACACCAGGACATATTACTTCAATCTTTACTGTCTTAGGCGCAGGATTAGCTTTTTTTGGAATTTATGAAAAATTGATTTCGTGGGCTGGTGCTGGGGCGACTGTGTTAATTTCTAATTTTGGAAATATGTTATATTTAGGGGTAGTGGAAGGATATCAAGAAATGGGAGTTTTAGGACTTTTTAGTGGACTACTTGTGAAGTCTTCGGCTGCGATTTCATCTGCTGTTATTATTGCTTTCTTACTTGCTTTAGTTTTTAAACCAAAGGATTAGAATCTACTTTAAATGTAGATTTTTTTTTGATAAAAGATACTTGCAAAACAAAGGAAACTAGGGTACAATTTATTTAGTTAGAATATAGAAAGAAGGGTCCTCTATGAAAATGGCAAAAAAACAGTTGGGGGGGGGGGTTATTTAGCCGAATTATACAATCCCCATTATTAATTACATTAGGAATATTTATTCTTTTGTTAAGTA
>CANPWX010000146.1 GCA_947585065.1 uncultured Bacilli bacterium
CCCTTGGAAGTGGTTTTTTAGAATGTTTGAAAGATAGTCATAAATTAGATAAAAAAACTTTAGATAAAATAGGTATTAATAGCTCTAAAAATCATGTTGATTTTATGATAGGTACTAAAGATTTATTAGTGGAAGCAGATACAAAAGATGGTAAAATTACGATAATGAAAAATGGTAATTTAGTTATATAAAGTAAATATTAAATATATAATTTATTAGCTACCTTAATTGACAAAAAATAAAGAGTAGTGTATTATAATAATTGTTGATTTATATCAATAATTATTGGAGCCGTAGCCAAGTGGTAAGGCCCCGGTCTGCAACACCGTCATCGCCGGTTCAAATCCGGCCGGCTCCTCCAATATGATAGATAGCTCGAACTAATTTATTTCGAGAGTAATAAATGCTAACAGAAGTGTTAGTTTTTTTTAAAATAAAATAAAGATTAGCTTTATTTCAACAAATTATGACAATGATAAACATATAAAAAGCCGAGCAAATTTCAAATGCCCGGCTTTAATAAAACCATTTTTTCAAAATGGTAATAACACACTACGCTATTGGCAAAGCCAATAATGGTGAGAAAAGGAAATATTCCCTTTTGAAACCCTTTTATTTATTTTTAAAACTTTGTAATTAAAATAAATTATAAAAGTCTATTATCACTTTTATTTGCTTTCACAAATCGAATATGTACGACTTTTACCTATCTATGTATTCCTGGTGTTTCTGCATTTTGAACTAAAATATCAATAGAATTAAATGTTTGATTTATTTTAGTAATAGTTGCTGCCATTTCTTCTTGTGTAGCAAAAGCAGCATCTCCATATTTTAAAGGGACAACTCCATTTTTAGTAGAAACAACATTTTGAATCCCTGTTTGTTGATATTCTTTAAGCATTCCTTCTGTAACAAACATAGTATTGTTATTTTTGGTTGGATTATTAATTTGTTCCAATAATTCTTTTACTTTAAAAACCTCACCTACAAATAAATCATATGAATGACTAGAAATTCTAAACTTCCCATCAACATCTACTATTGGAAAAAATGTTGCAATATGTGCTCCAAAAGCATTTTCAGGGACATTATCAAATGTTCCACTGTTAAGAAAACCAGCTTCAATTCTATATTCAATAGTCATTCTTGGTAACATAGATTGTAATTCATCATCATTATACATAACGTTTCCTCCTTTAAGTTAATTAAACAACAAAAACATTATTTTGTAAACAATTATTTGTAAAATTTACAAATATCTTGTTTCAAAATGTAAAATATTGTATATTTATATTAGTTAGTAAATATTATATTACCTATTATTAAATGGAACAAAGTTACTTAACATCTTTTTTTTGTATACTCCATTTGAAAATTATTCGACCCCAAATAAGCTTAGATTTAAATTGAGTTAAAATTATTAATGAAAATAATTTTAAGAACAATTAAAAGTCGAGTTGATTACTTGACAACCCTTTAAAATATGTTATACTATTCAAATAGATAAAGAAGGTTTTATTATGTTTGATTCAGATAATTTAAAAAACAATGAAGATTTCAAAGAAATAGACACTAATAATTTAATTGTTTTATGTGAATTAGGAGAAGATTATAAATTGTTTTGCAACGATTTAGAGGAGTTAATTAAATCTAAAAGGAATAGTAATTTAGCCGTTAAGGTATTTCAAGCTATGCAAGGGATAAGAACTATTCATTCTAAAAAATATAAAGAGTTTATAGAAAAACATAAGCATGCTATAGAAATAATGCAAAATTATTCATGTTTAGGTTATTTAACAGTTGTATGTTATGATGGGAAAGGAAACCGTAGAGAAAATTTAGCTGAGGATTATTTTTATCAATATATTCAAGAACATAAAGAAGATATAGAAACAATAAAAGCAGTAGCATTAAAAATTAAAGCTCTTGAAATTGAAAAAATTAAATTTGAAGAAAAATTAGATTTTACCGAAACAGAATATGAGTTTAATAAATCACATTTAGATGGTTTGTTGTTTTTAGAAAATATGGAAGTTATACCTACGTATTTTTATAGTCCAATTATATATAGAACAAGCGAATCGTCTTATTGTATACCGTTATTCACTGATGATTATGGAGATAATATAAGAGTAATGAATAGTAGAATAATAGAATTAAATAGTTTGATATTTGATCCAAATAGATTGCCAAACGAAATAACAACAGAATCTACCATAGGATTTATTGAAGAATTAGCTCAAAAGAAAAAAGAAGAATATGAGGATATGCATCATTCAGTAGATTTAAGTGTATCTATTGGTGACTTAAAACAAAATTTAACCCAATTGAAAACAATAGCTGAAAGAGTTGGTAAAACCAAAGATAATAAGGAATTAATGAATTTATTAAATCAAATGCAAAATATATTATCACAATTACAATCATTTGGAGTGGATTTTGAAAGGCAAATAATTGATTCTCACGCAGATATTAATGATGAAACTATGCAAAAGGAGAAAGAAAATTATTTAAGTAGAAAACATTTACGTAGAATAGGTAGAATATAAAGTAATTAAATTTAATTTAATAAAATTATATTAACTTTTTCATTCATTCAATAAAATTTAAGGTTCTTTGTCAAATAGTGTTGGTGAACAATAATTTGATACAAGAATTGAATAGTAGAAGAATGATGAAAAATCATT
>CANPWX010000147.1 GCA_947585065.1 uncultured Bacilli bacterium
TCTTCATAAATTGCATATAATTCTTCACCTTCTTTTTTTAAATAACGTATATCTTCTAAATTCTTAACATTTAAAGGAACATCTCGATAAATTGTTGCAATTTCTTTACTCATAAAAGCATTTTCTTTTTCCATTTCTAACTTTTCTTTTGTTTTTCCTTGAATTTTATCAATATTCTCATAAATTCCTTCTATAGAACCATAAGTTTGAAGTAAATGAAGAGCCGTTTTTTCTCCAATTCCTTTAACACCAGGGATATTATCGGAAGAATCTCCAGCAAGCCCCTTTAAATCAATAATTTTAATTGGATCAATCCCATAATCTTTACGAAAACTTTCAACATTATAACGAATATAATCTTTTTGTTTCAAAAGTTTCATATCTAACTGAGAACTAATAAGTTGAAGTAAATCACGATCCGAGCTAATAATAGTTCCAACAAAATCAGGATCTTCTTCTACCATCCGTGCAAAAGTTCCAATAATATCATCAGCTTCATATGGAGCAAGTTCAAAATAAGGAATACCCATAGCATCTAATATTTTTCTTGCATAAGGTTCTTGCATATGAAGTTCTTCCGGTGTTTTCTTTCTTCCCTCTTTATAAAAATCATATTTTTCTTTTCGAAAATTTTTACCAATATCAAAAGCAACAGCTATATACATAGGATTTTCTTCTTGAATAATTTTATTCATCATTCCAACAAAGCCATACAAAGCATTCGTAGGAAATCCTTTCGAATTTTTAAGTAAAGAACCAGAATAAGCAGTTGCATAATAACTACGAAATAATAAGTTGTTTCCATCTACTAAAATTATTTTCTTCATAACTACACCAATCTTTCTGTTACAGATATTATAACATAGTTTTTTTAGAAAAGAAAAAAGAACTAGTTTAGTCTCACTAAGTTCTTATACACAAAATTTTCTCCATCAAAAACAAAATGATATTCATAAGTAGATGCATTTTCTAAATAGTCGTGGATATCAACTTCGAAAGGCATTTCTGTTTCCCATAAAAAAGTCTTTTCATCTAATAATTTACTTTCATTCATATCATTATAAACTTTCAATGTCGCGACTGGTTCTTTCGATAATTGCGCTTCCTCTATATTATTTTTAACAAATATTAATTTTTCTGTTAAAATATATTCTCTATCACTCTTACGAGCATCAACCAAAACCCGATAAATCTTATTTGCATCATTTGTAGTACATCCCTTTAAATAAGTATAATTTTTTTCTCCTTTATTATGTCGAAAAGAACAAACATAAGGACTAACTATATTTCCAGAATCATGAGCATAAACAATATCTCCAAAAATTTTATGAATAGATTGTCCAATTTCTTCTTCCGATACTTTTACAGCATCTGGATGCTCTTTCAAATAAAAAACAAATGCAGTACCCAAAATAAATTCATTAGAAAAAGTACCCTTTTTATAAACATCTTGCATAGATAACAAAGAATCCGATGGATTTGCCATTTCATAGAGATAAACTACTCTTTCATCATCAACAGAAACAGATACAAATTCTTCCTTTTTTGGTTCTTTAGAAGTAGATAGAAAAAGAAAAAGGAATAAAAAAGAAAGACACAAAAGGCCTAAAAAAATAAAGATTTGAGTTTTTTTCATAACTAACACACTTTCTTGAAACATTATACCACTATTTCATAGTTTGTCAAAATCACTTCATATAACGTTTCATATTTCGAATTGCACTTTTTTCAATACGAGATACTTGAGCTTGACTAATATGAAGAGATTGCGCAATTTCCATTTGAGTTCTTCCCATAATATAACGATCCAATAAAATATTTTTTTCTCTTTCTTTCAACTTTAATAATGATTTTTTTAAAAGTATCATTTGATCTCGATTTTCATTTTGTTCTTTTGTATCAGAAAGCTGATCAGCAAGATAGATAGGTTCACCTCCATCATTATAAATGGGTTCAAAAATACTAACAGGTTCTTTTAAAGCGTCTAAAGCATTCGAAATTTGATAAATACTAATATCAAAATGTTTAGCAATTTCTTCTGTAGTAGGCTCAATGCCATGTTTTTGCAAATATTCTTCTTTATATCCTAATATTTGATATGCTAAATCTTTAATTCCTCGACTAACTCTCAAGGAACTTTGATTATCACGTATATAACGACGAACTTCTCCAGAGATAAGAGGAATAGCATAAGTACTCAGTTTTAATTGATAAGATAAATCAAAATTATCAATTGCTTTAATAAGACCCATAACCCCTACCTGAAATAAATCATCTAAATTAACATTATGATTTCGATACCTTCTTAAGACACTTAATACCAATTTTAAGTTTCCATTAATTAATTCTTCTTTGGCAGACAAATCTCCTTCTTTCATTTTTTGAAACAATACAATTTGTTCTTCCGAACTTAAAACTTTTAAATCATTTGTATTAACCCCAGTCAGTTCTACTTTATGTTTTGACATTCTATCACCCTATGAATTATGGGAAAAAAAGAAAAAAATTATACTTTATTCTAATTCTTTTAATTTTTCCACTGCCTCTTTTAAAGTAGAAACAGGTAAAAGTTGAATAGTATAACCTTTTTCATTTTTTACTTGTAAAGCCTCTTCATAATTTTCCTGAGGAACTAAAAACACATCACATTTTTGTTGAACCGCACCAATTAACTTATAACGCACCCC
>CANPWX010000148.1 GCA_947585065.1 uncultured Bacilli bacterium
AAAAACAACCAATTTTTCAATTTTAAGTCAAAAAACTTTTTACATTCAGTTGAAATTGTATATTTGTTGTGTTACAATAATTTATGTAAAAGGTGAGGTGGGAGCATTCATGCAAAAATTGAAAATTTTTAGCTTCTGTGTAGCTCTTAGTAGTGTGTTTTTTATAACTTATGCTCATGCAGCTTCTACATGTGATTATGAAACACAAATAAATTTACAAAAAGAGGCTCAATCAGTTAATGTTTCTCAAGAAATTGAATGGATTCCTAGCGGAGAATATTCGGAAGATGGAGGAGAATATCAAGATCCATTAATAACAGTTACTGTTTATAATTTAACAGAAAATATTTATGCAGTAGTTCGAAATGTAAATACAAACGACACTGAAACTTTCTATTATGAAAAAACGGATAATGGAACATTTACTTTTCAAAATGATAATGGATATGAATTAGGAAAATATGAAGTAATTATTTATTCAGATCATAATGATTGCTTAGATGAAGAATATCGAAGAATTTCTGTGACAACACCAAGGTATAATAGTTTAAGTCAGTTTCCATTTTGCTATGACTTAGACGAATATTATTGCCAAGAATTTGTTGATTTTGATATGAATTTATCTTTATCAGAAGCAGAAGAGTTGGCATCAGAAAAAAGAAAGGAACTAGAAGAACAAGAACAGAGACAAGAAGAAAATAAAAAAAATGGTTTTATTATAGTACTTGTAAGTGCTATAGTTCTTATTATTGTGGGGGTAACAATTACTGTTATGATAAGAAGCAAAAGGAGTGATAGAAAATGAAAAAGAAAATAGTATTAATGATTTTAAGTTTGTTCTTAATGGTTGGAATAAAAAGCGTTAATGCAGAGTATACGGTAACAATGGGTTCTAGCTCAGGGAATATCTATTTTTATGATACAAAATTTAGTGATGGACATTCTTATATGACTTATTGTTTGGATCCATTACTTGCATTTAGAAGTGCAAATAATAAATTCGATGTAAAGCATAAAATTGATCCGAAAGCAAGCGTAAATACAGAATATTATGAGTTTGATTTAGCAGCAACATATGTCTATCAATATTTGCAATCAAAAGGATGGACTAGTACTTCAAATGAACACAGAGTTATTGGAACCGAAGCATTTCGTTTGATTACAGAAAAATATTTACCAGCCCGTTCAGCAAAGAATACTCAATATACCGCTGGCTTTGGCGATATAAATGCGGCAGTAAGTGGTAACGATTTTTCAAGAGTTGCACCAGAAGCTGCTCAAATTTATAAAGAAGCTGTCAAGCTTGTAGAAAGTGGCAAAAGCTATGATGAGTTAATTAAAAATGGTTTTCTTGATGATGGAAATGGTATATGGGATGCTCAGTGGGATGTAATGAATATTTCTAAAAAATATGTTCGTCCTGAAGTATCAGAAATGTACATTGAATTAGTTGCAAAAGATAGTTTAACAAGAATTAATTATGAATCATTTACAGTAACTAGTAAAAATTCTAGTTTAAATGGTAAGATAACAACAAAATCTTCTGTTAAAGTAAGAGAAGGTGTTGTAGGTATTACCATTGAAATTAATGAAAATGGTTGGGATCAAAAATCACTGGATTTAGTAGTTCAAACTTCTTACTGTGATGAAAGAAGTGCTGCAACTCAATTATATTTATTATCAAATTTAAGTGAAACTGGAACAAGCAGAGAGAAATTATACTATCAAAGAATGATTATTGTCGGAACTGGAAGCTGTAGTATTGATGTTCCACCAATTATTGAACCACCATCTTTTGATATACCAGAAGAAATTATAGAACCATTCTATTTTGGCGATGATAAATGTGTATGTGATAGTTCAACTGGTGAATACATTTACACAAAATATGATGCGCCTGATGTTATTTCAGCTGGATATCCAAAAAAATGGTATGAAGGAGAAACAACACCAAATGGTGTAGATATTAATAAATGTCCTGGAAGCTGTTTAGTAAAAGGAGACATATGTTCTCAACCATCTGTTAATAAAAACACTTGGATTTGTGCTGATTTAGAAGGAAATGATGGAATCGGTGAATTATGTACTACAAGACGTTCTGTAAAAGATGGAGCCGTTTCTATTGAAGATCAATGGAATTTAGAATGTTGGTATAATCCACCAAGTAGAAATCCTAATGATCCAAATAATCCAAGCAATCCAACAAATAGATGCGAAAAACCAGATGTCAATAATCCAGATTCATGGGTATGTGATGATCCTAACGTAACTGGAACAGAAAAATTATGTAAAGATCGTGATGAAGTTACAGGACATCAATCAACAATTGAAGAATTATGGGATAAAGAATGTGCAAATCCTGAAAAAGGAAAACAAAAATGTGAATGTGATGAATCAAAAGGCGAATACAATTACTTTGAATGGGATAACACTACAAGTACTTGGAGCAAAAAATATAATTGGAAAGTTGGAACATCTAATCCAAGTGAAGTAGATATGTCAATGTGTCCAAATACTTGTCCACTTCCAAAAGCTCATAGTTGCGAACAATCTTCAGAATCTTCTACTGGATATTTTTGTAAAGAATCTAGTCAAGGTGCTGGAGATGGACAAGAATGTACAAAAGATGAGTTTCAAAAACAATGTGAATGCCCTGAATTAGAAGATAAATGTAAT
>CANPWX010000149.1 GCA_947585065.1 uncultured Bacilli bacterium
GATGGTTTGATGCAGCATATTAAGGGTCCTGATTTTCCTACAGGTGCAGTTATATTAGGAAATTCTGGTATTCGTAAAGCTTATGAGACAGGTCGAGGCACTATTACTATTCGTTCAAAGGCAAGTATTGAAGAAAAAAATGGAAGATATTCTATTGTTTTTGATGAAGTTCCTTATGGAGTAAATACTTTAGAGCTTAAGAATAAAGTTGCAGAGCTTGTTCATAATAAAATCATTGATGGAATTTCTGATTATCATTCTGATTTAAAGGATGGTATTAAGATTACAATTACTTTGAAGAAGGATGCTAATCCTCAAGTTGTTTTGAACAATTTGTATAAACATACAGCTTTTCAAACGACTTATGGTATCATTTTATTGATGATTGATCAGGGTGTACCTAAAACTTTAGGATTGCGTGATATCATTAGTAAGTATATAGATTTTCAAAAGGAAGTTATTATTCGTAGAACTCAATATGATTTAAAAAAAGCTCAGGATCGAGTTCATATTTTAGAGGGTTTAAAGATTGCTCTTGATCATATTGATGAGGTTATTAAGGTTATTCGTGGTAGTAGAACAGATGATGATGCAAGAGATGGATTAATGTCTAAGTTTGGATTAGATGAAATTCAAGCAAATGCTATCTTGGAAATGAGATTACGCCGTTTAACTGGTTTAGAGAAAGAAAAGATTGAGGAAGAACTTGCTGATTTGTTGCAAAAGATTGAGGAATATAAAGCAATACTAGCAAGTGAAGAAAAGGTTTTAGCAATTATTCGTTCTGAACTTTTGGAAATCAAAGAAAAATATGCTGATGAGCGTCGTACTCATATTGATATGACAGCAATTGAGTATATTGAAGATGAGTCTTTAATTCCAGAAGAAAATATTATGATTGCTTTAACGAATAAGGGATATATTAAGAGAACAACCAGTGATACATTTAAATCACAAAATCGTGGAGGTGTTGGAGTAAAAGGAATGGCTACGAATGAAGAGGATTTTGTAGAGCATTTACTTAACTTATCCACACATGATTACGTTTTATTCTTTACAAATAAAGGAAAAGTGTATCGATTAAAAGGTTATGAAATACCTGAATTTAGTCGTCAATCGAAAGGAATTCCAGTTATCAACTTACTTCAAATTGATAAAGATGAATCTATTAATTCGATGATACGAGTTAGTATGGATAATGAGTTTAAGTATTTGTTGTTTGCTACAAAGAAAGGTATTGTTAAGAAAACAGCTATTTCTGAGTTTGATAATATTAGAACTAATGGTAAGATTTGTATTTCCTTAAGGGAGACTGATGAACTCATTAGTGTTAGAAAGACAACTGGCCATGATTTGATTTTATTGGGATCTAGCTCTGGTAGAATGGTTAAATTTACTGAGGAATCTTTAAGAGTTATGGGGCGTACAGCAAGCGGTGTTCGTGGAATTAATTTAGAGGATACGAACACATGTATTGGTGCTGAGGTGGCTACAGATAATGATAAGATTTTAATTGTTACGGAAAAGGGATATGGAAAGCAAACAATTGTTAGTGATTATAGACAGACTTCTAGGGGAAGTAAGGGTGTTAAAGCTCTTAATATTACCGATAAGAATGGTTCTATTGCATCATTTAAAATTGTTGAGGAACAATCGGATGTTGTAATTATTACTAATACTGGTATGTTAATTCGATTACCACTTGATCAGGTGTCAACACTTGGTAGGGTAACTCAAGGAGTAAGACTTATCCACTTAAAAGAAAATCAGGTTGTTTCGACAATTAGTATTGTTCAGCATGAAGAAGCTAATGAAGAGAGTGAAGATGTTATTACTAATAATGAAGAGGAATCTAGTGAGTAATTGCTAGATTTTTTCTTTGTTAATATTATCGAACAAAGGTTTTGTATGTTTCACGTGAAACATTGTTCAATTCTAAGATGAGGAAAATTGAAATATAAAAATTGATAATGTTCCACGTGGAACATTGATAAAAATGATATGGAATATTATAAGTAAAAGTGAATAAGTTAATGTTTCACGTGAAACGTTGAATGAAAATTTTTGTTCTATTAAAATTATGTTGTAGAAATCGTTAAATTTTTTATTTAAATTAAAAATATAAGAAAATATGTGTTCTTATATATATTAAATAAATTGTGAATAAGCTAATGTTCCACGTGGAACATAGATCAAAATATATTTAATTAATTATTTACTAAAAATAAATCTTTAATGAATAAAATAGCTTTGTTAATTATTGTGTTAATAAACTAATGTTTCACGTGAAACATAGATTTTATTTTTGCAATTCATTTTTAAAAATTGATTATCATTGAAAATAAATTTAATTATTGGTAATAACTCAATGTTCCACGTGGAACATTGAATAATTTTTTGAGTAGATTTAAAAAAATATAAAATATTTCTATTAAATAGTTGAATAATTGCTAAAAATAATCACCTTGTTAATAAGTTAATGTTTCACGTGAAACGTTGAAAAATTTTATTAATTCGTATGTTATCAGAGAATTTATATATGAATATATGAAAACATTTTATATATGATATAAAATATATATGTTAATAAGTTGATGTTTCACGTGAAACATTGATTGCTTTTTAAAATTTCCTAAAATTTGTTAATGTTCC
>CANPWX010000150.1 GCA_947585065.1 uncultured Bacilli bacterium
TGTATTACGACAAAGAAAAACTAGATAATGAAATAGTCTACAATAATGGTTTAGAACATGGAAAAAAAGAAGGCATCCAAGAAGGAATTGCATCTGAAAAAAGAGAAATAGCTAAAAACATGTTGAATGAAAATTGTGAAATTTCCCTAATTGAAAAAGTCACTGGTTTATCAATCTCAGAGATTGAATCATTAAAAGAAAATGAGTAAAAAAAGAGTTGTAATATCTAAAAATATTACAGCTTTTTTAGAAAAATTAATTATTACTATGTACCACCAAATAAATTTGCTGTATAATGTTATTAAGAACGATCAGTGTATATGTTCTAATAAAAGCATTTTAGTGAAGTATAGGAAGGTGATAAACTAATGGATAACATTCAAAAAGAAATCGATAAAATTATAGAGAATTTTGATTTACTAATGTATTATGACAAAGAAAAATTAGATAATGAAATTGTTTACAATAATGGTTTAGAACATGGAAAAAAAGAAGGCATAAGAGAAATAGCTAAGAATATGTTATTAAAAAATTTTGATGTGTCTTATATCTCAGAAATCACTGGATTAACACTAGAAGAAATAAATTCTTTAAAAGAAAATAAAGAACTATAAGTTTAAAAGTACTTTAGTTCTTTATTCATGATATAATCGATATAAATAAAATGAGGGATAATTTAAAAATCGTAAATTAATTTTTTCAGTTCCTATCCCACTAGATACAAATAAGATGGAATTATTTTTTTCATATTTTCCTTTTTGATAATTATTGGAATTTTTACCTTTTATTATTCCACCAATTCCTGGTATTCTTATTAATCCTCCAAGTGTATGTCCTGCTAAAACTAAATCTGCATTATTTAAAACTTCATCAAATAACATAGGTTCATGCATCATTAAAATTTGATAAGCATTTTCTGTTTTTTGAAGTGCTAAAGAAAGATTTTGCTCTTGTTTAGATATAGAAGGAATACCACCTAAATAGATTGGAGTAACACTTTGATAATAGATTGGTATATTTTCATTTTTTAAAATTTTAAATTGAGCGGATATAAGTAATTCGTTAGTCTCGTTGGAGTAATCATTATCGCCTAAAATTGCATATTTTCCCAGAGTAGCATGAATATTCGTTAAATCATTTAATAAACTTTCTTTGCTTTTATCAGAAATATGAATCAAAGGACTAATTAAATCACCTGTAAAAAGAACAAGATCAGGTTTACTCTCATTAATTCTTTGAACGATTCGGTCCATTTCTTTCTCAGTTGTTGTAACACCAAATAAAAGATCTGAAAAATGAACAATTTTAAAACCATTAAACTCTTCTGGAATTTTACTATTGATAATAGGATATTCTATTACTTCTAATTGTTTTGGTTCGTAATAACGCATATAAATATAACTGATAACAACCAAAAGAATAAAAAATATTCCTAATTTAGGCAAAAATCCAAGTTTTTTTTCTGTAGCATCTTCCTTCATGATAACATCATTCCTATCAAACTAATTACAACTGCAAGTCCATTATGAATAGAATGAAAAGTAACACTAGAAAAAATATTATCGGTATCCATATAAGTTTTCGCAAGAAAATAACCAATCCCTGAATAAGGAATAATAAATAAACATTGTGGTAAACAGGCTAAGAAACCTTCCAAAGTAGAAAAATCAAAAGAAGCTAAAATATGTCCAAATCCAAATAGAATTGCCGTAAAAAATAAATAAACATTTTTATTTTTAAAAGCATTTTTAAAACCTAAACGAAATAATAATTCTTCAATAAATGGTCCAATTACTACCATTAAGAAAACAGAAAATATAGGATAATTTTGTAATAAAGTTTCATTTTGAGCTTCATTCTCCGCAATATTACCTAAAAAACTAATTAAAATAAGATTCGTAAAAATCATAAATACTAAAGCACGTATCCAATTAAATAGTATTTTAGGAAGATAAGTTTTCCAATTTTTTAAAAAATCTTTTCCATCTTTTTTTAATGGTTCTTTATAAATAAAAATTAAAAGAGTTAATAAAATTGCATAATTAAGAGAATTCGCTAAATAAACATATAAAGTCTCATTGATTGGAAAAAAAGAAAAAATAGAAGAGATGAGAATTGGCATGAGAAAAAGAACAACTACAATTAAAAATAAACCATTTCTTACAATTTTCCAATTGATTTTATTTTCCATATTATTATCACCATATTAAATATAACATAGATTTCGATTTTTTGGGAAAAAAGTTTGCAAAAAAAAGAAAGTGTGATACAATCTTAATATAGGATAGGTGTTCGTATGAGAATAGCAAAACAAATGGTATTTAGTTTCTTACTTTTTATATTAGGTATGAATATAGTAATGGCAGCTAGTTGTGATTATGAAACACAGATAGATCTTCAAAAACAAGCATTGAACATTCAAGCAGGGTATGAAATAGTACAATATGGTATTGGAGAATACGATTATGGCAAAAATGATGAACCTTATGAATTAAGTGAACAAGGAATACAAATTAATATTTTTAATCTAACTCCAGATATGTATTTAGTATTAAAAACTCCAGAAAATGAAGAACTTACTTATTACTATGAAGATACAGAAGA
>CANPWX010000151.1 GCA_947585065.1 uncultured Bacilli bacterium
CGCGTATTCTATATCACTTCAAAAAAATTACCTCAAATGAAAGAATACTTAACAAAACATGGCTACGATGTAACCATATTAGACACCATTGGAGGATATTCCAAGAAAAAAACAAAATTAATTCTTTGCAGTGTACATGCCAAAGACTACTACAAAATAAAAGAAGGACTAATACTAATTGATCCATTATCTTTCATTATAGTCGCGAATGCTTATGAAGAACTAAATGCAAATGTAATGATTAGAAAGAAAAAACTAATGGGAGAAAAAGAATGAAAACAAAAGACATTTATTTAAATTACTATGAAGTAATGATACTCGAACAAAAATTATTAGAAATAAGAAAAGAAAATCCTTATTTTAAAAGTGGACTAGTAGATCAATTTGAATCCCTAGTACTAGAAACAACAGTAAAACAAAATCGTCTATTTCAAGAAAAAGAATTATTCATGCTTTTGCCAAGTTACAAACTTCCAAGAAGTCTAGTAAATTACATAATCAATTTAACAGAAATAAATATATTAGATTCAAAAGAATTTAAAAAAAATAAAAAACTAATCAAAGAAATAAATAAAAACATGGGAAGTCTAACAAAATAAAAAAAGAGGTGCTGTATAAAAGTGAAGAAAGAACAAAAGAAATTTATAATAAAAAACTATTCATGGAAAACATTTTTTATATTTTTTGTACTAGGTTCCTTATTTGGAACATACTATGAAGAAATTCTATGGTACATAAAATATCACGAATGGACATCAAGAGAAGGTTTAATTTTTAGCCCTTTAAGTCCTATCTATGGTTTAGGCGTTTTATTTTATATCCTGTTACTTGGAAAAAAGAATGAAGAAAGAAGTATTTTAAAAACATTTTTATATAGCTATTTGATAGGAGGATTTTCTGAATACTTAACAAGCTTTATTGCAGATGTTATTTTTGGAGTAAAATTTTGGGACTATTCAAACAAATTTTTAAATATAGGGGGTAGAACATCTCTTATTTATATGATCGCTTGGGGTATTATGGGAACAATTTTAATGAAAATCATTTATCATTTTCTATGTAAATATCTGAAAAAAATTCCTTATGTCATCGGAAATATAATCTATTATTTAATATTTATTTTAGTATTACTTGATGTACTAATAACCTATACAGCATTTGGAAGAATGGCTCTTAGAAATGCAAACATAGAACCCTTTACAATTGTCGGAGAAATATACGATAAATATTTTTCAAATGAATTTATGTATCAAAAATTTCCAATAATGAAACCAAGTGAAGAACATTCCTCAGAAGAGATATCTGATGATTGGGAAAAAGATACTTTAATTGGTCACTCCTTCTTTGGAATAGATGAAATAAGTTATACAGGCTCAAAAGAAGCATTTTTAATCGGATATGATAAAGGAATTAGAACATTTGAAGTAGACTTAGGTCTAACGAAAGATGAAAAATTAGTACTCATTCATGATTGGAGTATATTTAATACCTTTTCTAGTATTCCAACCGAAGAAGAATTTCTAAAAACAAAAATTTTAAATAAATATACAACCTTATCTTTAACAGATTTACTAAACCTAATGGAAGAATATCAAAATATATTTATTGTAACGGATTCTAAATATACAGAAGAAGAATCCATAAAAAAAGAATTTCAATACTTAGTAAATAAAGCAAAAGAACTAGGAAAAGAAAAGATACTAAATCGTTTTATAATTCAAATTTATAACGAGAACATGTATGATATAGTAGAAGAAATTTATCCATTTAAAAATATTATTTTCACTCTTTATCAAAGATGGAATGGTAGTGATTACCTTGATTTTGAAAACATAGTAAAATGGAGTAAAGAAAAAAATATCAAAGGAATTACTATGTGGAATTATTTATATAATGATACTATAAAAGAAATAATAACAAGATATAACATAAATATATACGTTCATACGGAAAATGATATCAACAAAGCAAAAGAGTTTTTAAAAAATGGAGTAACAGGAATATATACAGATTTTATTGGGGAAAAAGATTTAGAAGAATAGTACATCAAATACCGTTTACGAAAAGAAAAAAGTATGCTAAAATAAATAAAAATTTGAAAAGAAAAGTAGGTAGACTTTATGAAAAAATGTGTAAACTGTGGAAATATTTCTTCTAATTTTTTATGTGAATCTTGTCATATAGAGGATTTAGAAACTTTTTTAAAAAACATGATCCAAAGATATAAAGAATATTCTATGGGGGAATATTTCTATTATAATGAAAAGAAAACAGGATTATTAGAAAATATAGTTTTTGAATTAACTGAAAAAATGCCATCTCCCAAAAAAGAATACTATCGCATAATAAGTATGGTATCAAATTTTTATTTTGTCCATAAAGAAAATCGAGACTATGTCATTCAAAATGGGGAAAGAATACTAGAAAGTCCTATATTTACAGAAGAAGAAAAAAATATAATTAAAACATTATTAATGGATTGTTACTATAAAAACTATCAATATTTCAAAGCAGAAGAATATGCTCAAAAATTAATAAATCAAGAATTAAATGCAAGAATGATGATTGCTCTAGGAGAATATTT
>CANPWX010000152.1 GCA_947585065.1 uncultured Bacilli bacterium
ATCAAAATGAAAGTAAAAAATATGAGTTAAGATTATGGTTAGATGAAGAAGTAACAACAGAAACATTAAATGAAGATGAAAGTCAAGTCCAAAATTCTAGTTGGGCAGGAGTTATTACTTTAAGAGCAGCCTATGCAACAGAAATACCAAAAAAGACACTTGTAGATACATTACTAGCACTTCCAAAAGCTACAGAAGGTAATGGATTATATGTAGTGGATCATAAGAATGATGGAACAGAATAAGGTAAATCCAGAATATCGATATGCTGGGAAGGATTATTGGACGCGTGTTCCTCAATCAGATCGTGATCCTCAATCAGATTATGTTTATAATTATGTAATGTTTAATGATGAACTATGGAACATCATCGGGCTTGTGAATGTTAAAACAAAAAGTGGTAGTGTAGAACAAAGAGTTAAAATTGTAAGAAATGCTAAGTTAGAAGATGATGATAAAAAATATGATTATAAATGGAATGAAAACCTTAGTAATGATTGGACAAAATCAACATTAATGAATTTGCTAAATGGAGATTATTATAATTCTCAAGGAAGGTTTAGTAGTACGGGATTAAAAGAAGAAGCAAGAGCAATGATAGATGATAGTATTGTATGGAATATAGGTGGCTGGGATACTCCTGTGGTTTTAACGGCTTCGGCCTATCAATATGAAAGAGGAGATCAAGTATCAGATGGTAATCCTACGACATGGCCTAGTGCTGGAGATAGTGAAACAAAAGCAAGAGTTGGACTTCCTTATCCAAGTGATTTTGGATATGCTGTGGGTGGGTCTAAAGAGATTAGAAATCAATGTCTCAGTGAGGTGCCGTTATGTCAGTATGCTGTTATGAATGGTGATTATACATGCGGTATTTTTTACAATTGGATTAGTAGCAATATATGGCTTATTTCGCCAAGTACTAGAGTTGACGAAAGAAACCCATTGTCGCGACATGTTTTTAAGATTAATCCTCCCGCTATCCTTAGTGACTATCAGTATGTACTTTATACCTTTTACGTACGTCCAACTGTATATCTATATCCTTCCGTCTTAGTTTCTGAAGGTAATGGCTCTTATGATACACCATATATATTAGAATTATAACCAACATTTATTTTTTAAAAAGTTATTTATAAAAATTAAAAAGATGAAATATATTCTTTTGTTTTTTAAAACAAAGAAGTAAAATCTACTTTAAAATATAATATTTCTAAAAAAAATAAATATTTTCATAAAAGTAAAAAAATGTTAATAAATTAAAAAAATTAAGTGTTTTAAAAATTTCATTTTTGTGGTATATTTTTAGTAGAGGAAGTGTGAGTAAAAATGAATCAAAATCAAGAAATGAAAGAAAATTTAGAAACAGGAAAGAAAAATAATAATTTATTTCCAATCATAGCAGGTGTGTCTGCCCTGATAATTATTGTAGTCGCGATAACAGTAGGCTTTTGGTATAAAGGAAAAACACCAGATAAGATATTTGAAAATGCAATTACATCTTTAGCAGAAAAATTAATAAAAAATATTGATAAAGATATGCCAAGTAGTGTCGACTTTGCAACTCAAGATTTTTTAATAGATGGTACCGTTCAATTTGATACGAATATAGATTTAGAAGATTACGAATTTTTAAAAGACTATAGCTATCAAGTACAATTAGGTATGTCATTACCAAAAAAAATAATAAACATGAATGCATCTTTAGCAGATCTAAATAAACCAAATGAGAAAATTATAGAAGCAAAAGTATCTTTACAAAATAATAAAGGATATTTAAATGTTCCTGGTGTACTTCCAACTCCGATAGTATTAGAAGACTATGAATGGCCTTCAGAAATGGAACAATATGAACAAATAAAGATTAATAAAGAAGATTATAAAGTGATCGTTCAAGCAATGAAAGAAGCAATTATCACATCCTTTGATAAGAATAAATTAACAGTAAATGATAATATTAAAGATGATTATAATGGAAAAGAAGCAATTACAAAAGAATATGTTTATCACATGGATAAAGAAACTCAAATAAAAATGGTAGAAGCCATATCAAATTTCTTAGTAGAAAATAATGATTTTATAAAAGCTTTATCATCTATTACCAATGTAGAAGAAGAAAATATTAAAAATACATTAAATGGGTTGATAGAAGATTATACTTATGAAAGTGATTATGATTTAGTTATCACAACAACAGGTATGCTATATGATGTCATAGAAGTCGATTTAATTGGAACAGAAGATTACTTTAGTTATATCGATTATAATGAAAAACAAACCTTTGATTTAAGTGGATTAAAAATTGAAAAAACAACAAATAAAAAAGATACAATAATAAATTTTGACTTAGATACAATAAAAGGAACACTTACATATCAAGAAGACCAAAAAAGTGACAGTAAAACAAGTGGAACTATGAAACTTGATTTACAAATAGACAATGATACATATAATATTTTATTAACTGGAACAGTAGATTACAATGCAAACATTACTAAAGAAGAATATGAAAATGCTAAGTTAGCAGAAGATTTAACTGCAGAAGAAGCATTGCAAATCTATTCTAATTTG
>CANPWX010000153.1 GCA_947585065.1 uncultured Bacilli bacterium
AAAGCAGAAGAATATGCTCAAAAATTAATAAATCAAGAATTAAATGCAAGAATGATGATTGCTCTAGGAGAATATTTTGAAATCACTAGAAGATATAAGGAATCATTAGAATTATTTAATAAAGCTTTAGAACTAGAGGAAGATTTAAAAGATAAAATCGAAACCAAAATTTTAGAATGTGAAAAAAGAAAAACGGGAAAAGAATACCTTCCTTTAGGAGAAGAAAATCGTAAAGTTTATGAACGCTTTATGAAATCTTTAAATAAAGAAATTATTCTTCCACAAAATACAAAAATGGAGTATTCCTATACGAAAGAAATAAAAAAAGCAGGTTTTAAAACATTTATTGCTTTTGACTTAGAAACAACGGGATTAGATCCATTACAAGATAGCATTACCGAAATCGCGGCCATCAAAGTAATCGATGGAAAAATAATCGAAACGAAAGATTTTATTTTTTCCGAATTAGTTCATCCTCATAAAAAACAAATTCCACCAGAAGTAGAACAAATTACAGGTATCACAAATGAAATGGTAGAAGATGCAAGAGAAATAGATGAAGTATTTTCCGACTTTTTAAATTTTATAGAAGATTATATATTATTAGGATATAACTGTATCAATTTTGATAGTAAATTTTTAATGCAAGCAAGTAAAATAAGTAATAAAGGAATAAAAAATTCTTATTTTGATGTAATGTATTACGTTTCAAAATTTAAAACTACCTTGCATTATGAAAACAAAACTCTAGCGTGTATTAGCAATCATTTAGGAATTGTAAATCCGAAAGCTCATCGTGCTTTAGCCGATGCTATTACAACTGCAAATGTCTATTTAAGTTTACTTGAATTAGAAGAAGAAAGTTTGGCATCAATATAAATTTGTTTATCTTCTCTTCCAACAAGCCAGTCTAAAGAAAAATGGTATTCCTTTGCAAGCTGAATAGCAAAAGCAGTTAAGATCATAGTTTTGCCATTTTTATATGCAGAAATAGTAGACTGTGATGTATTTAAAATTTTTGCTAATTTATTTTGAGTTAAACGATTTAATGCCATCACAATACGAAGGCGTTCACCACATTCTTTTTTATCAATTTCTTTAATAGAAAAAGTTGTCTCGCGTTTAGGAACATTAGACAAATAGAAAACATAATCCATATCCACATGATACAAATTACAAAAGTCATTTAAATATTTTAAAGGAATATATTCCCGATTTGTTTCACAACAAGAATAATACTCTCGACTGATATGTAATTTTTCAGCAACTTCTATTTGTTTTAATTCATAATAATCACGGATATAAGATAATCGATTTGTCTCATTCATAAGTATCACCAAGTAAATTTTCTCAAAAGTTTTTCTATTTCACAAAAATGATACAAAATACGATAAGAAGTAATATATTATGATTTTAAAAATACAAACTTGAGAAAAAAGCATAATAGTAAAAAAATGAATAAACCGATAAATGAAAATAAAATAAAAAAAATAATTATTATCAAAGATGATGTAGATTATAAGAACATAAACTTAAAATAAAAAGATATTCTTGAAAAATTTGAATGTCTTTTTATTTTGTCTCATCTTCCATAATACTTTTAGGATATGCTTTTCTAGTATCTGTTCGGTAAAGTAAATAATCGATGCTTGTATTGTAATAATCAGCAAGTTTTTTTAAAATTTCAGTAGGAATATCTAAACGTTCAGTTTCATAAGAGGAATAACCGTTTTGACTCATGTTTAAAAATTTTGCTATGTCTTTTTGGTATAAGTCTTTATCTTCTCGTAACTCCTTTAATCTGTTCATTAAAATCACCTAGTATAAGTATAAAATATCTCAAAATGTGATATTGACTTGTATCACAAATTGGTTTATAATTTTGATATCCCAAAATGGGATATATGATAGGAGACCCTTTAAATGAAATTAGAGAGATTTAGAGAAAAGGATAAGAAAAAAATAGGAGTAATAATTTTTACAATAGTATGTATTTTATTAATTGGAAGTGTCGTATTCTATAAAACGTTTGCATCTTTTGAAGTAAATAAAAACTTTAATATCATTGAAGGAAAAGTACAAGATATGGGGGATTTGGAGTTTGCTTTTTATGAGGGTGATAGAATAGTAAAAGATGCCCCGACAAAGGAAAGCGGTTATACTCTAAATACAGAAAAAAGCCATTGCATTGATATGACTACAGGAGAACAAATAAGTAATATTTCATGGGACAATGCAAATTGGGAAGTAAATTTAAAAAATATTAAAACAACAAAGACAAAATGTTATTTATATTTTGAAGAAATTTATGAAGATTCCACATTAAAAGGAGCAATACCAGATTTAGGAAATGAATTAGTAGCAATTACATTTGATAATGAGGGAAGAGCTGTAAAAGCAGATTTAACAAAACCATGGTATGATTATTCTAAACAAGAATGGGCAAATGCAGTCATACTAAGAACAAAAGAAGAATATAAAGAAGGAGCATTAATACCAGAAGAGAATATCGAAAGTTATTTTGTATGGATACCAAGATATCGATATGAATTATGGAATGGAGTTACA
>CANPWX010000154.1 GCA_947585065.1 uncultured Bacilli bacterium
CTTCCACGATACAAAATAATTCTTTGTCTACCATATAAATTATAACTTTCTTCCAAAATTTGTCTTGAAACTGATATAGTATCTTCTTTTAAGGGATCATTGATATAAAAATTTTCTTTATCATATCCTACTAAAAGAACCATGTGCATATTTTTTGGAAAGATATATTTTTCTGTTTCATCATAAGAATACCATTCATAGGTTTCGGTTGGTTCTTGATAATTTTTTCCAACAATAATCATTGTTGGAATATCTAAAATAGTATAATTCAAATTCATTCCAACCCCATTATCTCTGGAATCCATATAATCTTGATATTCTTTTGTATCCTTCTCATCCAATATTTTTTGCATTACTTTATCAATATATATTTTCATACAACCAATTACTTTATGATCTACATTTCTAATACAACTATTAGTAGGAGATGGACCGAGGATCTTCCCTTCTTTTTCTATTAATTGTTTTACTTCCAAATAATTATTTAATTCATCTTTAGTAATTGAAATATTAAAATATTTGAAAAACATTAACATATTTGCTTTTAATACTTCTAAAAAATCATCCTCTGATGAAATATTTTCGATAGGTAATACTTCTTTTTTATCGGAATAAAAATATTTTTGATATGGATCATTTTTTTCCTTTTTGGATTCTTGCTCAGTCTCACTTTCATAGTTTTTCATTTCTTCTAGTTTATTTCTTCTTTGAGTAAAATAATCATTTTTTAATAATTCTGTATTTTTTCTTTCGAATTCATCTTGATCAATCTTTTTCTTATGAATATCTTTTACTATAAAGAAAATTGTACTGCTTGCCATGATCAAGCAAACTAATAAGATTATAAATAACATTTTCTTCTTCATTTTCACACCTATCACTATTATTTTATAAAATTGAAGGGAAAAATTTTTATTTCTGTATCTTTTCTACCTTTTATAATATTACCGTTTTCATCTATAGTATCTAATTGATTATATTTAATTATTTTATATAATATGGCACTATATTCTCGAGTTCCTCCATCAAATAATACTTTTTTTATTGGAAATAATAAAACAATTAAAGCAATAACGGTTACTCCAATAATTATATACTTTTTTTTCATTTTAACTAATACTCCTTCTAATTATTTATTCACATAGATCATCAGCATATTCTAGTGAGTAATCACCAATATAAATGTTATTGTTTCCATCCGTTTTCTTACAACTAATCAAAGTTATATCTTTATCTTTTGACTTATATACAGTTGTTCCACCATCTCTATATGTATCCACTTTATCTAATTTATCCGTAATATTTTTTATACTATCATCTAATGTTTGCCATACGGTTGATAAATATTTTTTTAAAGTTAAATCACCATCTGGATCTTTAATATAAAATTCTTTAATATTACCTGATAAATATATTCGTCTATTATCCATAGTAAAATAATCTTTAAATCTTATTAAATCAATAATTCCTTCGTGTTTCATTAAATAAAAATCAAAATCTTCTGGATTATTTTCTTTAACAGAACAAGAAAATTTTGTTCCTTTCCAAGTGGTCACTTTTTCATTATTACATTGATAATGATTAACAAGTAACCCTTTATCAATATAACCAATACTTTCTTCATCTAAATTCTCTCTTATTTTTAATAATGGACTATTATCAAAAATTTTTGCTTGTAACGTATCAAGTACAATCACTCCTACTAAGACTGCAAAAACAATAAAACTAATTTTTAAACCTTTCTTCATATAATTTACTCCATTTCTAATTATCAATATTAAATTCTACTGCAAGACTAAAAGTTTCATATTTATTTTTTTCATATTCATAGCTAATACCCTTAATAATTCTATAAGTTCCTTTTGATAATTTTCCATAGCTACCTTTCCAATTTAGTTCGATTTCTTTTGTTTCACCCGGTTTAATGCCATATGCTGGCAGTGTAAAATATAATACTACGTTGATGTGATGCCACTGCCCATCTTTTTTAATTTCAAGTTCATATGGATTTCCATAAGAATAACTTTTATCACTATTATTTTTTAATAAAATTGTCGCACCTGTGTTTGTGAGTGTCCCTTCTTTAATAGAAAGCGTAACATCACTATTTGTGGTTATTTCAGCAGTTGATTCTTCTCCAATAAAATCATTTTGTTTTTTACTACAACCAGTTAAACCAATAACCAAAATTCCAAGAATAATCAAAGTAAATTTTAGACTTTTTTTCATAAATACTCCTTTTCTACAAATTACCTTTATTTTTCATAAATATTTTATCATAAATAAAACTTTTGCTCAATTGTATTTAAAAAAGTAATTTTTAATTTGAAAATAACTTAACTAAATTATCATTTCGTTTATCTTTAATATTATTCAAAGATCTTTGTTTGTAACGTATGCCATGAAGAATACTTAAATTCAAAAAATCTTTTTCTTTTATGATATAATTGTTACGGAAATTATTTCACTAACAGAAAGAAGATATTCTTTTGAAAAATAAAAATATAAATGTAATCATTGTTGTTACTATCTGTATT
>CANPWX010000155.1 GCA_947585065.1 uncultured Bacilli bacterium
GATGGAGAATTTGTATGGAATATTTAATATAGTACTCCACAAGCTCTACAAGGAAGACTAATTTTAGTTTTATTTAAAATTAAATATAAAAAGCAACACCCATCATTTGATAGGTGTTGCTCAGAAAAATATAAATTGGACTGAGATACACCTAACTCACAAAATCAAATGTATCTCTTTTTTATGTCCTTAACTATTATAAACAAATAGTTCTCTTTTTATGAAAGATTTCTCTTTCTTGTAAACATTATACCACACTTTTTTTGAATTTCAACTTAAATATTTTGCAAATTGATATTATTTCATTTCAACTTCTTTCATTTCATTTTACAAAAACAAATATCAATTAAATCATTATAAAGAAAGAAGAAACTTATTTTCAAAACTACCATCTCCACTAACTAATAAAACATTGGGTGATAAATAAACAGCCGGACGAATATCACTAGAATGAACAGCATTAAAATGAGCATAGATACCACCTTGAGTAATCACTGTAAAAACAATGCTTCCAAGACTTGAATGTGTTCCAGGTGATAAAGTCCAAAATTCGTTTCCTTGATAAATCCAATCATTTTGATGGCATTCATCATCAGAATTCTTCCATAAATTCAACACTTTGTCTAAACAACTGATTCGACTATTTTGAGATCCTCCACTTGTTGCATATCCATAATCGCTTGGATAAATAAGTCCCACTTTTCCTTTCCAACTTGTTTTCCTAACAATATTATCATTACACCACACGACATCATTACATATTTTTCCACTATTGCTACTTCTCTCATAATTATAGAAGTTATTAACATCTCCTTCCGAATCAGCAACAACGCCTCCATCACTTCCTGTATTCCATATAACACTATCTATCATAGATTTTAATCTTTCAGGTATTTTTTTATCTGTAAAATCACAGGAAGTAGGAGAATTTAAAGCATAACACATACCCTCTTCTCCATTCCAATATAAACTATTATTTACATATTGATCCTCTTGTACTGTACCATCCAAATTTTCCAATATATTTCTATCATAACCCGGATTCAAAAGTCTCATAAGTTTACTTTCACTCCACTCATTTACTCCATACCCACTATTAATAGAAGAAAGAGAAAAATCCCATAGGTATCTTCCAATCGATTCATCTTTCACAAGTTTAATTCTTTGTCCATCTGGAGTATTGACAAGGCCAATCACTCTCCAAACCTGTCCATCCACATCGACATAATTATAAACATAATTAGTTGGATTAGTAGATTGATTATAATTTTTACCTGCATATCTTAATTCTGATAATTTTAAATTAGCTATTTGTTCCTCTGTTCCATTCCATGTAATATTTGCATCTGTATGATAAACAGAATAAAGTCCAGCATTTCCACTATTATCTATTTGAGTAGGTAAAGTTTGAATATAGTCTAAAAAATTTTGAGCCTTTTTAAAATACAAATTACACTTTGTCCTAGATGTGATCATTCCATTTATTTGAACGATCCAATCATTTGTCATCGAAACAGATATATTGGAATCTTTCACTCCATTTACTGAACAATAACTACTTTTAGGATCGAGTCGATATCCTTCCTCTTCACTAGGTATATCCGTTTGAATCTGATTATCAACATAAAAAGCAAAATAAAGATCTCCTACTTCTTCTATCCTACCTTTAATTACATTTTGATGAGTTGTCACTTCAAATATTGCAAAGGACCGATACAGAAAAGCCCCACTAATAAGCAATATACAAAGCATAGTAAACAAAATAATCCCAATTCTCTTTTTATTTTTTTCTTTAAATCTCTCTAATTTCATCATTTCCTTACTCTCCTCTATCATTATAATAAAAAAAAAATCAAAATGCAACTATACGCTGACAATTTATTGCTATCTTTATTGATAAAATTAAAAAAGCAAAGGTGATTGTATGAACGAAAACGATATAAACTATATTTATGAAAGAGCATCCAAAAGAATTAAATTATTTCGTAAATATCGTAAATTAACACAAGAGCAATTAAGCACCGATTCTACATTTTCTCG
The DNA here is from genome assembly GCA_947585065.1 of uncultured Bacilli bacterium. Taxonomy (GTDB): domain Bacteria; phylum Bacillota_I; class Bacilli_A; order RF39; family UBA660; genus Ventrenecus. The sequence goes on from CANPWX010000155.1 coordinate 2,041, forward strand.
TGGTTTCATCGCAAATATTGAATCCAAAAAAACAAAGCAATCTTTTTCCTTAGGAACACTTTATTACATATCCTTAAAATTAAATATTCCAATTGAACTTTTTGTAAAAAAAGACATATCAAAAGAATTAAAAGAACTTGGAATGGAAGAAAAATAAAAAAACTATAGATACTCAACTACAGTTTTTTACTAATATAGTCACTTAAACATTTTTAGAACTATTATCTATTAAATCTTGAATTTCTGAGTCTCGCAATGAATCATCTAAAATAATCGATATCCAATTTTTCTTATTCATGTGATAGGCTTCATAATATCCTTTTTTATTTAATAAATTCTCTATTTCATTTCTATTTACTTTTACATTTAAAATTTCCACTTCTTCTTTAGAGCTTGTATTCTTATCCACTTTATTTCTAGGAACACTTCCAAAAAGACAAAACCATTTATTATGAACTCGGTAG